>JBAWHL010000066.1:0-7435 GCA_049593815.1 Ilumatobacteraceae bacterium
GTCGAGCAGAGCGCGAGCACCGTCGAGGCGAGTGCGCCCATCCCCGATGCGAACGCCAGTGATTCCTCGGCGCCCTCGAGTTCGGCCATCGCCCGCTCGAACGAGCGGACGGTCGGATTGGAGTACCGGCTGTAGAAGTCGCCTTGCCGAATCGTGGTGGCTCGCCGGTGGGCGTCGTCGAGACTCTCCGACTCCCAGGTGCTCGATGCCCACAGCGCCGGAGCGAGCGCAGCGCCGCTCGCGCAACGACCCGCGGTGATGGCCAACGTCTCCGGTGCACGGTCGACGCGTTGTGGGCTCTCGCTCGCGGAGGAACCCGCAACGGTGGGCTCAGAGGACATGGCCCGACACGGTATCGGGTGCCAACGGCCAGCGAGGCAGCCGATCCGCGGGGCCTCGCGTTCCACTACGTTGCGCCCGTGGACGAGACGCGCACCGACCCGCTGACCGACGCCGTCGCGCGCTACCGCGACGAGTACGCCGACCGTCGCCCGACGAGTCGTTCGTGGAACGAGCATGCCGCCGTGGTGCAACCAGGGGCCAACACCAGGTCGGTGCTGCACTTCGATCCCTTCCCGTTCCGTGTGGCACATGCCGAGGGGCGGACGCTCACCGACGTCGACGGGCATCGATACATCGACCTGCTCGGGAACTACACAGCGGGTCTGCTCGGCCATTCTCCCGAACCGATCCGGGCGGCGGCCCACGCGGCGATCGATCGTGGATGGGCACTGGGGTCGGTCCATCCCGACGAGGTGCGCCTCGCGGAGGCGTTGACCAACCGCTTCGCGTCGATCGATCAGATCAGGTTCACCAACTCCGGCACAGAAGCGAACCTCATGGCGCTCGCGGTCGCCGTCCACCACACCGGTCGCTCCAAGGTGCTGGTCTTCCGTGGCGGGTACCACGGCGGCGTGTTGACCTTCGCCCACGGTCCGAGCCCCGTGAACGTGCCCCACGACTGGTCGATGTGCGACTACAACGACATCGACTCGGTCGAACGCGCCGTCGACTCCGCCAACGGTGACATCGCCGCCGTGCTCGTCGAGCCCATGCAGGGTTCGGGCGGGTGCATCCCAGGAACGCCGGAATTCCTCACGGCGCTGCGAGAACAGTGCGATGCGCACGGCTCGGTGCTGATCTTCGACGAGGTCATGACATCGCGGTTCTCGGTCGGCGGCGCTCAGCAACTGCTCGGCATCACACCGGACATGACGACGCTGGGCAAGTACCTCGCGGGCGGGTTCACGTTCGGGGCATTCGGAGGCTCACGCGACCTGATGCGCCACTTCGACCCGCAGCTCGGTGGTGAACTCGGCCACGCAGGCACCTTCAACAACAACGTCACCTCGATGGCTGCGGGCGTCGCCGCTGTCGGGATGCTGACCGGCGACGTCATGCGCGCCACGCATCGTCGCGGTGAGCGACTCCGCGCCGCGCTCGACGACATCTTCGCGGCCAGGTCGCTCGGCATGTGCGTGACCGGCATGGGCTCGCTCATGAATGTCCATGGCACGCCGGGACCGGTGTCGTCGGCCGCCGACCTCGTCGGTACCGACGACCGACTGTTGGAGCTGTTCTTCTTCCACTGTCTCGAGCGTGGTTGGTACCTCGCCCGACGCGGCTTCATCGCGTTGAGCATCGAGATCACCGACGCGGATGTCGATGCCTTCATCGACGTGGCTGCCGAATTCGATCCACTCCATCCGTGACACACGCGAGACCGATGGACGCAACGATCGCGGTCACCGACCCCGAGGACCCACGGCTCTCCGACTTTCGTCGGCTCAACGACCAGGCCGCTCGGCGCGAGATGGAGGGCGACGAGTTCTTCGTGTCGGAGGGATGGATGTCGATCGAGCGGCTGATCGAGTCGGGCCACGTGTTCCGGTCGGTGCTGTTGTCGCCGTCGAGGGTGACGAGATTCCGGCCGTTCATGGACCGTCCCGAACTGGCGGGAGTTCCCGTCTTCGTCGCCGACGGTGAGGTGATGAACCGGATCGTCGGGTTCGACCTGCCACGAGGGGTGTTGATGTCGGCGCTTCGGCAGCCGCTCGTGACGATCGAGCACCTCGCCGCGACGGCTCGGCGCCTGATCGTGCTCGAGGCGCTCAACGACCAGGAGAACGTCGGCGCGATCGCCCGGACGGCGCGCGCCTTCGGCATCGACGGGCTCGTGCTGAACCCGACGTGTGTCGACCCCTATGTGCGTCGCACCGTCCGCGTGAGCATGGGCGAGGTGTTGCACATGCGGGTGGCCCGTGCCGAGCCCGCGGCGTGGCCCGGCGGCACGTTCGAGACCCTGCACGCCGCCGGATTCGAGACGTGGGCGATGACCCCTGCCGCCGACGCACTCGATCTGTGGGCCGTCGAAGTGCCCGAGCGTGCGGCCATCGTGTTCGGAGCGGAAGGCCCGGGACTGACCGCCGCCACGCTGGAACGCGCGACTCGGCGCGTCAGGATTCCGATCAGCTCCGCGGTCGATTCCCTCAACGTCGGCCACGCCGCCGCGATCACCTTCGCCGCGCTGACCCGCCCCTGACCCGGCCAGGCACCGTGCTGTGCCGGCGACGACCGACGCCGCTGACGGCGGCGGACGTCGGGTGCTGCACGGGGGCGGCGGGCGCTCGGCGACGCCGTGTTGTCAGGGCGCGAGGTGAGCGAGGACGGTGTCGTGAAGGAGGCGGTTGGAGCTGATCGCGGTGTCGTGTTCGTGGGTCACGACACCGAGCCGGTCCGTGAGACGGCCGCCAGCGGCCTCGACGATCGGTTTCACCGCAGCGATGTCGTACGGCGCGACGCCGACCGCATCGACGGCGACATCCATCGCGCCCTCGGCCACCAGCATGTGCTGCCAGAAGTCGCCGATCCCGCGCGACCGTCGCGCTCGCTGCTGCAAGCCGACGAGGGCCGGCGTCAGCCCGAGGGCATCCCACCCCGAGTTGTGCGTGACGCTGATCTGGGCCTCGGAGAGGTCATCCACGGTCGACACCACGATCGGGCGTTCCTCGCCGAAGACGGTCATCTGGGCACCGAGGCCGTGCCCGCCCCACCAACGGCGACCGAGCGCTGGAGCGGACACGACCCCGAGCACAGCACCGTGGTCTGCGTGGGTGAGAGCGATCAGGGTCGCCCAGATCGGAATCCCGCGAACGAACCCCGATGTGCCGTCGATCGGGTCGACGACCCAACACCACGGCGACGTCTGGTCGCCGGCGGCCCCGTGCTCCTCGCCGAACGCCTGATGCTGCGGACGGGCGGCGGTCAACGCCTCGACGATCATCGTCTCGGCACCCCGGTCGATCTCGGTGACCTCGGTCTGGTTGCGTTTCCAGTCGATGCTGAAGTCGGCCTCGTGGAACCGCGGCAGGGTGTAGCCGTCGACGGTGTCGGCAACAGCCAGGGCCAACGCCAGGTCGTCGCTCAGATCGAACTCGAACGTGTCCATCGCTCAGCCCTCCGTCGAATCGGCGCTGGACGCTCGGAAGTCGGGACGCCGCTTCTCCTGCAGAGCAGCCAGCCCCTCGGCGGCATCGGGTCCGAGGAAGTTGAGCATCTCGTACGCGAGCGACGCCTCGAAGTTCGGGAGAGCCTGGCGGATCCAGTGGTTGAGTGCACGTTTGGTCATGCGGGTCGCGTCGACCGGCCCCGCAGCGAGCTTCTCGGCCACGCCCATCGCGGTGTCCATCACCTCGTCGGCGGGAACCGCCTTCGACACCAGCCCGATCCGCTCGGCCTCTCGCCCATCGAGAAAATCGGCCGTGAGCAGGTAGTACTTGGCCTTGGCCATCCCGCACAACAGCGGCCAGATCGCCACGGCGTGGTCGCCGCCGGCGACACCGAGGCGGATGTGGCCGTCGGTGAGCTTGGCGTCCTCGTTGATGATGCTGACGTCGGCCATCAGCGCCACCGCGAGGCCGGCACCGACGGCGACGCCGTTGATGGCCGAGACGATCGGGGTGTCGCAGTCGATCATCGTGCGCACGATGTCGCCCGCCTCACGCATCACCCGGATCGTCTGGGCGTAGTCGCCGACCTGCTCGGCGATCCAGTCGAGATCACCACCGGCAGAGAACGCCGCTCCCGCACCCGTCACCACGACGGCGCGCACACTCGGATCGTCGTCGACCGTGCGGAACACACGCGAGAGCTGCAGGTGCATGTCGGCCCCGGTCGCGTTCAGCCGCTCGGGGTCGTCGAGGGTGATCCGCAGCACGCCGTCGCTCGGGCGGTCGAACCGCAGATGGGTGTACGTGGCGTACGGATCGTGGTTCGGGGAGCTGCTCACGCGGTGCACATTACGGCCTCCGCCCTCGACCCTCCCGGGCGGCCTCTCGCAGCGATGCGTCGAACCCCAACATCCGGGGCAGCGCGCCCGGTCGCCGTCGTCAGCGGCGGAAGTGGGCGGCGAGGTGTTCCGCGTCGAGTTCGAAGCGGGCGAGGATCGCGTTCGACTTCGGGTCGTGCGGGATGAACTTCGTGGGGAGACCGAGCTTGTCGACCTCGGTCGAGGGGTCGATCGCGCACACCGCGTCGGCGATCGACATGCCGATGCCGCCGTCGCGGATGCCGTCCTCGATCGTGGCGACGTGGTCGAACGTGGCGGCGTCGGCGATCATTTCCGGGTCGAGCGGAGCACAGCACCGCGCGTCCCACACGGTCACGTGGATGCCATCGTCGGCGAGTTCCGCAGCCGCCTTCTCCGCGGTCTCGAGCATTCTGCCGATGGCGATGATGCACCCGTCGGTTCCGGTGGCGACGCGGCGCGCCGACAGACCAGAACCGACCTCGTGCTCGCTGACCTGCCGGGCAGCGCCACGCGGGTAGCGGATGGCAACGGGGCCGCTCTCGACCAGCGTCGTGGCGTCGTGGAGCATCTGCGCGAGCTCTTGCGCGCTCGATGGTGCCAACACGCGCATGCCCGGGACCTTGGACAGCAGTGCCATGTCGTACACGCCGTGGTGACTCGGCCCGTCGGGGCCGGTGATGCCGGCGCGGTCGAGGCAGAAGATGACCGGGAGTCGATGCATCGCCACGTCGTAGACGACCTGGTCCCATGCACGGTTGAGGAAGGTCGAGTAGACCGCGACGATGGGACGGAGGCCGCTCATCGCCATTCCGGCTGCGCCGGTCACCGCGTGCTGTTCGGCGATCCCCACGTCGAACATGCGGTCGGGGAAGCGGTCCTGGAACGGCAGCAGGCCGGTGGGTCCGGGCATCGCTGCCGTGATCGCGACGATCCGCGGATCGGCCTCGGCCTCCTTCACGATCGCTTCGGCGAACGCCTGGGTGTACCCGGTCGCCATCGCCTTGGGTGGACCGACGAGGGGGTCGAAGACCGGTGCGTCGTGCAGGTGCTTCTCGTCGTCGTCTTCGGCCGGCGGGTAGCCGCGGCCCTTCTGGGTGAGGACGTGCACGAGGATCGGCCCCTCGGACGAGAGTTCGATGGCGTTGCGGAGTGCGTGCTCCATCTCTTCGATGTTGTGCCCGTCGAACGGGCCGACGTAGCGGACGCCGAGCGCCTCGAAGAACGACGGCGGCTGGAGGAACTCGCGCACGCCGGCCTTGAACGCATCCATCGCGGAACCGGCCTGATTGCCGACGACGGGAAGGTGCTGGAGGAAGTCCTCGAGGCGGCGCTGCCGGCGGACGTACACCGGGTTGGTCCGGATGTCGGTCAGGGCGTGGGACAGCTTGCCCGTGACACGATCGGTCACCGTCGGGTGATTCTCGCGCTCGTCGCGACCCTGCGTGCTCGCCGACAACATCGAGACGGTGGGCGCATACGAGCGTCCGTTGTCGTTGAGGATGATGATGACGCGCTTGTCGCCGTGGCCGATGTTGTTGATCGCCTCGTACGCCATGCCGCCCGTCATCGACCCGTCACCGAGTACGGCGACGATGTGGCGGTGGGTGTCGGTGCCGAGGTCGCGGGCGACGGCCATGCCGTATGCGTAGGAGAGAATCGTGGAGGCGTGGCTGTTCTCGACGTAGTCGTGCTCGGACTCCTCGCGGCTGGGATAGCCCGAGAGCCCGCCGTGCTGGCGCAGGTTGTCGAACTGGCGCTGTCGGCCGGTCACGATCTTGTGGATGTAGGCCTGATGCCCGGTGTCCCACAGGATCGCGTCGGTCGGTGACTCGAACACGCGGTGCAGGGCAAGGGTCAACTCGACGGCGCCGAGGTTCGACCCGAGATGGCCCGCGGAATTGGAGACGGCCGCGACGACGAAGTCGCGGATCTCGCCTGCGAGGTCGTTCAACTCTTCGTAGGAGAGTTCGCGCAGGTCAGCGGGTTCGTTGACGCGCTCCAAATACATGCGGCCATGACGCTACCCCCGACGATGCCGCCGTGCGTGACGGGGCTCGGAGTCCGCACCCTCGGCCCGGTGCGGTGCGGTGCGGTGCGGTGCGGTGCGGCCCGGTGCGGCACGGTGCCGGACCCGAATCGAACAGGACCTACAGTCCGCGCCATGGCTGCACCCACAGATTCCCCCTTCGATCTCACCGATCACGTGGCGCTGATCACCGGCGGCAACGGCGGCATCGGCCTCGGGATGGCCGAAGCGCTCGCCGCGCACGGTGCCGACGTCGCCATCTGGGGCACGAATCCGGACAAGAACGACGCGGCGATCGAGCAGCTCGGTCGCCATGACGTCGAGCTGCTCTCGATCGTGTGTGACGTGGGTGACGAAGACGCTGTCGTGCAGGCGATGAGCGACACGATCTCCGAGCTCGGGCGTGTCGATTCGTGCTTCGTGAACGCCGGGGTCGGCGGCCAGGCGTCGAGCTTCGTCGACATGTCGTCCGACGAATGGCGTCGGCTGATGCGGGTCAACCTCGATGGCGCCTTCTTCACCGCTCGCGAGGCGACCCGCCACATGGTCGCCCGTCACGGTGACGGCGACACCGCTGGTGGGTCCATCGTGTTCACGACGTCGGGCTCTGCGTTCTACGGCCAGCAGTCGGGGCAGCACTACGGCGGATCGAAGGCAGCGCTCAACGCGATGATGAAGGGGATCGCCGTGCAGCACGCCCGCCACGGCATCCGTGCCAACTCGATCCTGCCGGGATGGATCGAGACCGACATGACCGCTGGTGCCTTCGGCTGGGATCGCTTCGTCGACAACGTCCTGCCCCGAGTGCCGATGCGTCGTTGGGGTGCAAAGGAGGACTTCGGCGGCCTCGCCGTCTACCTCGCCAGCCGAGCGTCGAGCTACCACACCGGCGACATCATCACCATCGACGGCGGTTACCACTCCTTCTGACGCGGGCGCGGTGCGGTGTCACCGGGGTGGGCCGGCGAGGACGCGTTCGCGGTGGGTTTCGAAGGCGACGTCGGGGTCGTCGAGCGATTCGATCCACCACGTCATGCCGCCGTCGACGAGTCGACCGGTTCGGTCCGCGGTGGCGGCGTCGACGACCGACGGCGTGCGTC
>JBAWHL010000067.1:0-2084 GCA_049593815.1 Ilumatobacteraceae bacterium
TCTCCGGAAGGCTGCCAGAGCGGACGAATGGGACGGCCTCGAAAGCCGTTGAGGTCTTCGGGTCTCCGTGGGTTCGAATCCCACGCCTTCCGCCACCGGATCAACGCCCGGTGTCACGCCAGGGGTCAGACCCCAGACGTGACACCGGGCGTCGTTCGTTCCGGAGCAGTCAGCCCGCCGTCAACGTCCGGCAGATCTCGAGATTGGCGGCAGCGATCGAGGCGGCGTCGGCCTCGCTCCACTCTTCGTCGATGCCGTTCTGGGTGAGCGCACGGCACTTCAACGCGGATCCGTCTTCGAGTGTGAGCGACGTGCCGGCGGTGCCGAAGGCGATCTTGTTCGCATCGCTCGTCGACGGAGTGGTGAACGTGAACCAGGACAGGTCGCCCTCGTCGGCCTGGTCGATCACGGTGATCGTCGAATTCACCGACATCCATTCGGAGACCAATGCTGCCGCGTCGGTCGCTCCGGGGAGGTACTGCAGCTCCACACGTGTGCTCCGCTCACCGAATTCCTCATCGGGGTGCTCGAACCTCGGGCTCACCGGACTGGCCGGTTCGACCTCGGCAAAGCCGTCGGGCAGCGAGATCGTGTACTCGGTGGAACCATCGCCGACCAACAGTTCGATCGTGCCGCTCACCGCCGTCGTGGCGCCGGTGGCCGCATCATCGGACTCGCCGTCGCTCGACGAATCGTCGTCGCTGCCGCCCCCGCAGGCGACGAGCCCGAGGGTGACGACCACTCCCAGGCAGAGGCGGGTGAACCGGACTGGTGTTGTACGCATCCCTGCACCGTAGACCGCGGCCCCCGATCGGGAAGATGGCCCGAGGCTGGCCGATGGGCCGACCCCGACGGTTCGAAACGCTCGACATCTGCCCAGTGACCGTCAGAATTTGCTCAAGGTGGCCGCTGCGATGCCGATAGCTCTTTCGTATGGAAAAGGTCAAGGCTGTCATCGAGAGGTCCGAGACGTTCCGGACCGGTCCGGTTCCGCCGACCTTCGGCGCGCCGACGACCCGATCCGCTGATCTGCCGACTCCGACGACGACCCCGAACCCGTCGTGGGTCGCCCCGGGTTCTTCGATTCCCGCCCCGCCCCAGCGACCGCAACCGGCCGACCCGACCGCAGTGCTCGACGAACTCGTCGCCACCGTCGTTGGTGTCGACTCGGCGCTGCTGGCCTCGGTCGATGGGTTCGGCATCGCCCGCAGCAGTTCGATGTCCGACGAGGCCTCGCATCCGGCGATGCTGGCTGCTGCGGTCGGGCTCGCTCACCAACTCGCCGCGATGGGCGGCGGGTCCAAGCTCCGCCAACTCGTGGTCGAACACGACGCCGGACTGCTCGTCGTGTGGCCGGCCGGTGCCGAGCGTGTGCTCGCCGTCCTGGCAACGTCGACCGTCGAACAGCGTCGGCTGCGACTGTTCGTCCAGGGGCACATGAACGTGCTCGTCGGAGCGTCGTCGTGAGCGCGCAGACGTTCAAGATCCTGGTCACCGGGCCCTTCGCTGCCGGCAAGACCTCGATGATCCAGTCGGTGTCGCAGACCCAGGTGATCTCGACCGACGTCATCACCAGCGGTGAGGAATCCGACGTCAAGTCACACACCACGGTGGCGATGGACTTCGGCACGTATCAGCTCGAGGACGACGACACCCGTCTCCTGCTGTTCGGCACACCCGGACAGGCTCGGTTTCGTTTCATGACGAACATCCTCAAGGGCGACGTCGACATCGTCGCCTTCGTGATCGATGCCGAAGCAACCGACACGCACGCCATCGCCGGCGTGGAGTTGCGCGCATTGCTGCGCGATCTCCGAGTTCCGGCGGTCATCGCCGTGAACCGATGCGATGACATCGACGTCGCGCGCCGACTGGCGCGTTCCCTTGGTGCACTCGACGGCGAAGCCGTCGTGCCGTGCCAACTGATCGATCCCGACTCCGGCCGCGAGGTCGTCGTCGAAATCCTCCTGACGCTCCTTGCGTCCATGGAGTCAACCAAGGCAGAGGTGGCCTGATGATGCACAACACAGGAATCAAGTCCGGTTCGGCGGAAACCGCGACGGGAGCACTGTCGGTCGAAGGAC
>JBAWHL010000068.1:0-4061 GCA_049593815.1 Ilumatobacteraceae bacterium
AGTCTGGGGCATCGGACCATCCGTCGCCGCGACCACCAGAATCGCACCATCGACCTGCGCCGCACCCGTGATCATGTTCTTGATGTAGTCGGCGTGACCCGGCATGTCGACATGCGCATAATGACGATTCTCGGTCTCGTACTCGATGTGCGAGATCGAGATCGTGATACCACGCGCCTTCTCCTCCGGGGCCTTGTCGATCCCCTCGAAGTCGGTGAACTCGGCCAACCCACGCTCGGACAACGTCTTGGAAATCGCCGCGGTCAGTGTGGTCTTGCCATGGTCGATGTGACCCATCGTGCCAATGTTCACGTGCGGCTTGTTGCGCTCGAACTTCTGCTTGCTCATTGCTGTCCTCGACTCCTGAGGTTGTTGACTGACTGATTTTTGTAGCGGCGATCGGACTTGAACCGATGACCTTCCGATTATGAGCCGGATGCTCTGACCAACTGAGCTACGCCGCCAGGGGTTTGGCTCGCGATCGGATCTGCACCCGACCACTTGGTCGAGCCCTCTGTGGGAATCGAACCCACGACACCAGCCTTACCATGGCTGTGCTCTACCGACTGAGCTAAGAGGGCGTTCTGACGGAGCCTCGCGGCGCCGTTTTTGCGGTACCGAGGGCACCCTTCGGGACGCGGCACTGCCGCGGACCAAGCGGAGGAGTGTAGCGGCGTCGGCGTGACAACCACCGCGCGATTGGGCGGTCACGACGTCGGGCGCCGACTTTGGTGCGACACCGACGGGGTCAGGGCACGAAACCGTTGACGTCGACCACCAGATCGGTCGCAGCACTCGAATACACACACACCTCACCGCCAGTACCGACCTTGGCCAACACCGCGTTCGGCACCCGATCACCCGGCACGAAGTTCAGATTCGCCGCCAACGGCAACGTCGACCCACACGGGAACACCGTCACATACCCCGCACTCAACGGATCGACCACCGTCACGTTCAACATCACCGCCAACGCATCACCGGGCACCCCACCACGACCAACGACCTTCAACGACGTCGTCGAACCAGCCGCCACCCGACCAAACCCACGAGCAGCACCATCAATCGTCGCCCGTCCCGGCCGCGACTCCATCAACCGAGCAGGCACCAACGGCAGCATCGAGACATCGTCGTCGGGGGTCGCCGCCGCTGGGTGGGCGAGCAGCACCATGGTTCCGGCCTCGTGGTCGTTGGCGAGCGCTGTCGCGAACCTCATCGGCAGGATCGAAGCCAGTTCGACCAGTTCCTCGTCGGCTCCACCGGGGTCGACGACGACGACGTCGCCGATCTCGAAGTAGTCACTCGTCGTCGGCACCTCGAGATCGGTGAACGCAAGCGCAGGCACCTCGGTGGCGCCGGCCACCACATCGTCGTCGATGTAGGTCCAGGGGCGCAGGCCCACCGGGCCGTCAGCGACCAGGGACGCCGCGTCCACATCGCGCCAGCGCCCACCTGCGGCCCCATCGGTCTGGGGGTCGTACGGCGCCGCGTCCAACAACTGAACGTCGGTGGTCAACGAACCGGTCGACGGCGGCGCGGTGTACTCGGCCACGCCTCCGTCCTCACCGGGCTGCAGCGCCTTGCCGGAGCGGTCGAACTCCGGCTCGACCGAGTCGGACGCGAGCCCGGTGATCCGAGCGAAGATCGACAGCCCGAAGTACTGTCCGATCGTCTTGAAGTCGTCCATTGCTCTGATGACGTCGGCCACACCCAACAAGTCGAGGCCGCGCGTCGGGCTGAGAACCTCCTTGTAGAGACCCTCGAAGAAGCTGCGTTCGTACAGACGCACCACATCTCCGTTCGGCCCACCGAGCAGGGTGGAGAGCCCGTCGTCGAAGTACGTCGTGAGCAGCCGCTTTGCCGGCGTCGCGGCGAGCAGCGTCTCACCGTCGTCTGCGTTGACGCCGTCCTTCATGTACTTGGTCCGCAACTTCTCCTTCGGGATGCTGAACGACTCGCCGTGGCGCATCCCCACGCTGCCCTGGAGGAGCTCGTAGATCTTTGCCCGCTTCTTCAGCGCTGCTTCCAGCGCTGCTCCTTCGAGTTCGTGGCCCAACATGCGTCCATCGGGCGACAGGATGGCCAAGAAGTCGATGTCACCGGTGATGTCGAAGAACGGGGAACCGTCGGGACCGACGGAGCCGGGAGGACCTTCCATCTGGATCCGGTGGACCTTCCGGCCGTCCGGCAGGTCCGGCTCGTCCACGATGCGGGCTCGCACGTTGTCCACCTCGGTCATGTACTCCCGCGGCAGGTCATTGAAGGCCGGATCGAAGTCGATCTTGATCCCACCCTGCTTTCCGTCGATTCGATCGGTCGGCAGGCGTTCCCACTGCAGACGGTCGGCCTCGAACGAGTCCCACTCCTCGATCCGTGTCTCCAGGCGCGACTTGAGCATGTTGCGGGTGTCGGTTCGCATCGGCTCCGCCAAGGCGTTGACCTTCGGGTGGCTGTTGACGTAGGCATCGATCTCGCCCACCGTCTTGATCGGCGGCTCGATGACCGCCACGACCGAATCGAGGCCCTGGGGATAGTCGAGGTAGTCGATGTCGAACTGGCTGACGCCCTTGGTCTTGACGCCCTGCGGCTTGCCGAGCGCTGTGCCGTCCTTGATCAGTTCGATCGACTTCGGCGAGCGCGATCGGAACACGATCGTGACGCCTTGGTCCTCAGCGATCCGGAGGATGGCCTTGGCCTCGTCAGGTGACACTCCCCATGCTCTCGCGAGCTTCGGGTAGTCGGTGATGTCGACACCCGCCTTCATCACGCGGCTGGCTGGCAGCGCTCGCTCACCTTGTTCGGCGATCACCCGGAACGCCGCGTCGATCGACTCCTGACTCTCCTCCTTGATGCCCTTCACGATCGCCGAGCGGAGCAGGCCGGTTCGTCCGCCCAGCGCCAGCGTTGCCTTGATCGCGACTCGCGCTGCCACGAGCGCCTCGAACAGCATGTCGACGTTCTCGCCGACGATCTGTGACATCTCGCCGAGGATCAGCTTGATGTCGCCGGTCTGGACCACCGTGTCGATGCGCTGAATGGCGCGGAACATGGCGTCGCCGACCAGGTCTGGCAACTCGGTCACGTCGATCTTGTCCAGCGCTTCGAGCCCCCGAGCCTTGAGCACCGTCAGTTCGGCGACGATCTCGTCGATGATCACCTGCCGCGCCTCCGGCTCCGCGAGCATCACCTCGATGTAGGTGCGGTAGGCCGAGATCAAGCCCTGGGCAATGCCCACGTGGATGTCCCAGCCCAGCTTGCCGATCTCCCACAGGCCAGCTGCTGCCGACTGCACCCCCTTGGTGAACTTGCAGCCGAGGTAGTCGGAGAATCCGAGATCCTGCGCGCAACTGAGCCATTCCACCACCTCGGGTGTCGGCTGGACGGCGTCGAGCAGGACCCGATGCGTCTCGGACGAGCCCTCCTCGTCGGACAGTTCGACCTGCCGCGGGTCCGCCGGCTCGAAGGTGATC
The DNA here is from genome assembly GCA_049593815.1 of Ilumatobacteraceae bacterium. Lineage (GTDB taxonomy): Bacteria > Actinomycetota > Acidimicrobiia > Acidimicrobiales > Ilumatobacteraceae > Sva-07. Next base: position 3,471 of record JBAWHL010000068.1, read on the forward strand.
GGTTCGATGATGTTGCCCTCGTCGTCCTCCGCTGGCGCGTACGGAAAGACGGAGTACTCGATCGTGAAGCCGCTCCATTCCGGTGCCTCGAGCGTGTGGACGATCGCATCCAGGTCGATCTCCTGACCTGCCTCGAGTTCGAAGAACTCCAACGCGGTGGGGGTACTCGATCCGGCCGTCGTGAACCACCCGTTGCCGCCGTTGGGCTTGTTCTCCCCGGTCGGTGGCGCAATGGGCCCGGCCGAGAATGTCCGCTCGATCGCGAACGTCACGGTGCGCGGGTGTTCGCCGCCATCGGTGACGTTCTTGAAGTGCCCGCTGAACCGAATCGGCCGGCCGCTGACCAGTTCCTGATCGTCGAGCACGATGCTGCCCTCGAGCAGGATGTCGGTCACGCCGACGATGTCCGCTTCGCCGTTCGTCGTCGTTTCGCCCGAGTCGAGGGTCCCCGTCACCAGGATCTGCGCCCGCGAGTCGACGGCACCCGTGGCCCGATAGACCCAGGTCAGTTCATCGAACGCGCCTGCCGCGATGTCCTCGAACTCCCGGTCCGGGAGCGTTTGGAGTTCGAGTCGCGGGTCGGGATCACGC
>JBAWHL010000069.1:0-10563 GCA_049593815.1 Ilumatobacteraceae bacterium
GCGATGGCCAGATCACACGTGGCGACGAGCTGGCAGCCGGCGGCCGTGGCCAACGCGTGGACGCGAGCGATGACCGGCTGCGGGATGGCCTGGACGGTGTCCATCATCTCGGTGCACACCTCGAAGAGCCGGCGGGCGTCGTCGACGGATGCTCCGGCGAGGTCGCCGAAGTTGTGGCCGGCGGAGAACACCGGGCCGTTGGCGGCGAGCACGACGCCGAGCGCGTCGGAGCCTCCGACCGACCACAGGGTCTCGGTGAGTTCGAGCATCACGTCGAGGGCGAGCGCGTTGCGTTTCTCGGGCCGGTTGAGGGTGATCGTCGTGATGTCGCCGTCGCGGTCGACGAGGAGGTGGCGGAGTTCCATGGTGGAAGTCTCGCGCCGACGGTCGCGTAGGGTCGCACCATGAAATTCGGGATCATGTTTGCCAACACCGGACACGGCGCATCCGCCGCTGGAGCCAAGGCGGTCGCCACCGCTGCGGAGGCCGGGGGCTTCGAGTCGATCTGGACCGTGGAGCACGTGGTGGTGCCGTCGGGATACGAGTCGAAGTACCCGTACGACCCGAGCGGCAAGATGGCCGGCGGCGCCGAGGAGTTCGACCTGCCCGATCCACTGATCTGGCTCACGTGGGTCGCCGCGCACACGTCGACGATCAAGTTGGCGACCGGCATCTTGATCGTGCCGCAGCGCAACCCGGTCGTGCTCGCGAAGGAGCTGGCGACGCTCGACTCGCTCTCCGGCGGGCGCATGGTGCTCGGCATCGGGGCCGGTTGGCTGGCCGAGGAGTTCGCGGCGCTGGGCGTCTCGTTCGACGATCGGGGCAAGCGACTCGACGAGTACATCGCGGTGATGCGCGCCCTGTGGGGTGGCGGCAAGACCACGTTCTCCGGTGACTTCTTCGACTTCGAGAACTGCATCAGCCGACCGACACCGACCAATGGAACGATCCCGGTCGTCGTCGGCGGCCACACCAAGGTCGCGGCTCGCCGCGCCGGTCGTCTCGGTGACGGGTTCTTCCCCGGCAGCGCCGGCATGGACGAGATCGCCGAGCTGACCGCGATCGTCCGCCAGACCGCCGAGGACAACGGCCGCGACCCCGACGCGATCGAGATCATCGCGGGCGCCGGTGCCCCTCCGGGACCGAAGCTCGACGACCGGATCGAGCAGCTCGCCGCGATCGGCGTCACCCAGGCGATCGTGCCGACCTTCCCACCCGATTCGCTGGCCGAGATCGGCCAGACCCTCAACGCCACCTACGGCTGATGGGCTCCAGCTACCCGGCTCAGCACGAACGGGCCGCGTTGTGCGATCTGTTCGTCGAGGTCGGGCCCGACGCACCGACGTTGTGTGGCGAGTGGACGACGCGCGACTTGGCGGCGCATCTCGTGATGCGCGAACGGCGCCCCGACGGGGCGATCGGCATCCTCGTCCCGAAGGCATCGGGATACGCCGACAAGGTGCAGGCCGGTATCGCCGACCAGGACTGGTCGACGCTCGTGGACCGTGTACGCGGCGGCCCGCCGATCTGGTCGCCGACGAAGCTGTCGGCGATCGACAAGCTGACGAACACCGTCGAGTTCTTCGTCCACCACGAGGACGTTCGCCGGGCCGGCGGTGACTGGGAGGCGCGCGACCTCGACGACGATCTGTCCGAGGCGTTGTACGGGGTGCTGTCGAAGATGGCGAAGCGACTCGTCAAGTCGTCGCCGGTCGGCATCGTGCTCGACCCGGGCGACGACGCAGACCCGGTGGTCGCGAAGGACGCCGAGCCCTCGGTGGCGGTGCAGGGCGACGTCGGCGAACTGGTGCTGTTCTCCTACGGCCGCCAGGCGCACAGCGACGTCGAGTTCTTCGGCGACGCCGACTCGATCGACGCGGTGCGTTCCGCGTCGTTCGGTCTCTGAGTCAGTTGCTGGAGGCCACCAGCGGGCAGGCGACGAGCTGGGCGCGCAGGTGGCGCTCCAGGATCTCGGCCATCGCTTCGTCGGTCAGCTGGTCGTAGAGCGCGAGGAATTCGAACGCCTCGAACTGGAACATGACGTTGAGCGTGGCGACGGTGAGCGCACGCTCGGCGTCGTCGAGCTGTTCGAGTTCGGGGGCAAACTGCGCCTCGAGCTGCTTGCGCATGTAGCTGCGCACGTTGTCGTACTCACTCGACACGGTCGACTCGGTCGCCGTGCGGCGGATGGCGACACGTGTCAGCGGAGCGAGCTGCCGGTACGCGGCGACGCGGGCGCTGGTGAAGCGCGTGATGCGCTGCTCGAGTGGGCCCTCGCCGAGGTCCTCGATCTCGAAGATGCGCCAGACGCCGCCGATGATGCGGCGGATGGCGCAGAGCATGAGGTCGGTGCGGTCGTCGAAGTAGCGGTAGACCGATCGGTACGAGACGCCGGCGCGCTCGGCGATCGCGTCGACGGACGGATCGTCGATGCCGTCGTGGCCGAGCGAGATGAGCGCGTCGAGCACCCGGTCACGGTTGCTGTTGCGCCGGGCGGTGCGGCCGTCGACGATCAGGTCGGCGCCGGTCTTCGGGGTGGTCTTGCGTTCGATCGACGCGAAGTCGAAGGTGTCCATGATCTCTTTCTCCTGGTTGATCGCCGCACGTGGGGGGACGTGCGAGTGCCTCCCCAGGGGCTCGAACCCTGAACCAATGGATTAAAAGTCCACTGCTCTACCATTGAGCTAGAGAGGCGTGACCAGCGCTCGGCCGACACACTGTCGCACCGCCGTCACAACGACCCGTCATCGTACGGCCCGCGGGGCCCCGCTCCGACTTCCGACACCCGACGTGTCAAACATCACCCCGGGCCCACATCGGCCCGCCGACCCGGCTCGCGCCGGCCCGCACCGGCGTCACGCTGGTGAGGCGGGCCAGATCGGGTGATGACGTTGGTCGACTTCGTCGAGGAGGACGACGGTCTCGGCGGACCGGACGCCGTCGATCTGTTGGAGTTCGTGCAGCGCGACATCGCGCAGATGCTCGAGCGAGTCGGCGCGAACGTGGAGGATGAAGTCGAAGCGTCCCGTGGCGACGCCGAGCCACTCGACGCCGGGAAGTGCACAGAGTTCGGCACGCAGGTCGCGCCACAGACCTTGGCGGACGTTGACGAGCACGAGCGCCGACACGGTGAGGCCGACTGCGATCGTGTCGACGCGAGCCGAGAACCCGTCGATCACACCTCGGTCGACGAGTCGGTCGAAGCGGGAGTAGGCGGTCGCTCGTCCGATGCCGACGTGTTCGGCGAGCATCGGGGCGGTCATGCGGCCATCGGCGCGCAGCGCGTCGATCATCCGGCGGTCGATGTCGTCGAGATCGGCCATGTGGACGAAGATAGTCCTCCGGTGACCGTTGGCGAACGAACGTCTCGACTTCAGCACACTTCTGCACTCTTCGGCTGGTCGATGGGACGATGGAGGGATGGGAGCGATCGCCTCGCCTGTCGTCGATCCGCCGTCGTCGTACTGGACACGACGTGAGGAGATCGCTGCGCTCGCGGCGGGGGTGGATGCACCTCCTGCGCACGTCGAGTATTCCGACGCCGAGCACGAGACGTGGGCAACGGTCGCCGCGACGTTGCGGCCGCTGTGGGAGCAGCACGCGGCGTCGGGTGTGTTGGCCGGGCGCGACCGACTGCAGCTTCCGGACGAACGAGTCCCCCAGCTCACCGAGGTCAGCGATCGCCTGCAGCCCCTCACCGGTTTCGAGTACCGGGCGGTTGCGGGCCTGATTCCGCCGTCGGAGTTCTTCGCCGCCCTCGCGCGACGCACGTTCACTTCGACCCAGTACGTCCGATGGGACGGGTCGCCGCTCTACACGCCCGAACCCGACGTGATCCACGAGGTGATGGGGCACGCCAACTGTCTCGCCTGCCCCGAGATCGCCGAGCTGCACCAGATCGCTGGCGCGGCGATCGCTGGCGTCACCGACGATCGACACCGGCAGTTCCTGTCCGACGTGTTCTGGTTCAGCGCCGAGTTCGGCGTCGTCCGCGAGCACGGCGTCGCCAAGGCGTACGGCGCCGGCCTGCTCAGTTCACCGGGCGAGCTGGCCTGGTTCGGTGAGCACGCCGAGCTGCGTCCGCTCGACGTCGAGGCGATGGGCACGCTCGCGTACGACATCGACCACTATCAACCGGTGCTGTTCGAGGCGCAGTCCCTCCAGCACGTCCTCGACGTCGTCGGCGAATTCTTCGCTAGCGCGACCAAGTGAACGGGTAGCTGTCGTCGCTCGCGGCACGGGCGGCGTCGGTCACCCGAAGTGGAGCGAACGTGTCGAGCATCACGGCGACCTCCTCGGTCGCTGTCTGGTCGAGGCTCGCCTCGACGCTCCCCGGCTGTGGGCCGTGGACGAAACCGGCGGGGTGATAGGAGATCGACCCGACGCCGATGCCGGATCCGGCGCGACTCATGAAGTTCCCCGCGGAGTAGAACAGCACCTCGTCGGAGTCGGTGTTGGCGTGGTGATACGGCACCTTGACGGCATCGGGGTGGAAGTCGAACAGCCGGGGCACGAACGAGCAGATGACGGCACCGGGGAGTTCGAAGGTCTGGTGGACGGGCGGGGGCTGGTGGAGCCGGCCCACGATCGGCTCGAAGTCACCGATGTTGAACGCATACGGGTAGACGCAGCCGTCCCATCCGACGACGTCGAACGGATGGGTCCGATGGGTGTGACACGACCAACCTGCACGGTTGCGCACGAGCACGTCGACGTCGTCACCGGTCTCGGCGACGAGGTCGGCCGGGGCGCGCAGGTCGCGTTCGCAGTACGGGGCGTGTTCGAGGAACTGGCCGTACTTCGACAGGTACTTCGACGGTGTCGCGACGTGACCACGACTGGCGATGACGAGGGCGCCGAGCGGATCCTCGCCGTCGACGATCCAGCGATGCGTGGTCGACGCGGGGACGACGACGTAGTCGCCTGGGCCGACGTCGAGGCGTCCGAACACGGAGTCGAGACGCCCGCGACCGTGCTGGATGTAGACGAGTTCGTCACCGACCGCGTTGCGGTACAACGCACTGTCGGCTCGAGCGGTGACCCATGCGACCTCGACGTCGTCGTTGGCGAGCAGCACGGAGCGACCGGTGACGAGATCGCCCGCGTCGCCGACGAGTGCGGAGGTGCGGATGTGGCGGGGCGTGAGCGGGACGTCGGGCGTCGGGCTGGCGAGGTTCAGCGTGGTCGGTTCGATGGCGGTGAGCGCCGAGGGCGAGTGACGGTGATAGAGCAGCGAGGAGTTCGACGAGAAACCCTCCTGACCCATCAGCTCCTCGGCGAAACGGTGACCGGTCTCGTCGTGGTGGTGGGTGTGACGCTTCGGCGGGATGTCACCGAGGCTGCGGTAGTGGGGCATGTCAGTCTCCGTTCACGCTGTGGTGGTCATGCGCCTGTGGTGATCGTGCCGGTGACGCTGCCGAGCCCGATGCGCGTCGCCGGTTCGGACCCGGCCCAGCCGCGCAGGGTGACGGTGTCGCCGTCCTCGAGGAAGGTGCGGGTCGTGCCGTCGGCCAGGGTGATCGGCCGTTCGCCGCGCCAGGTGAGCTCGATCAGGCTGCCTTCGGACCCAGGCGTCGGGCCCGACACGGTGCCGGAGGCGAACAGGTCGCCGGCGCGGACGCTGGCGCCGTTGGTGGTCATGTGCGCGAGTTGCTGCGCTGGGGTCCAGTACATGTCGGCGAAGGAGTTCTCGCTCACGATCTGTCCGTTGAGTTCGACCTCGAGATGGAGGTCGAATCCGGTCGGTCCGATCGTGCGGAGGTGGTCGGCGACCGGCGGATCCTGCTCGGGTGGGTCGACGCGGAACGGGTCGAGTGCATCGAGGGTCACGATCCATGGCGACATCGACGTGGCGAAGCTCTTGCCGAGGAACGGGCCCAGCGGTTGGTACTCGAACGCCTGGATGTCACGAGCCGACCAGTCGTTCACGAGGCACAGTCCGAACAGGTGCTGTTCGGCGTCGGCGGCGGCGATTGGATGGCCGCGTTCGGATGGCGCTCCGACGACGACGCCGACCTCGAGTTCGATGTCGAGGGCCTTCGACGGGCCGTACTCGGGCTCGCCGTCGACGAGGCGCAGGCCGCTCGGGCGGGGCACGTCGGCGCCGTCGGCGACGATCGTGCCGGACCGTCCGTGGTAGCCGATCGGGAGATGACGCCAGTTCGGGAGCAGCGGTTCGCCGTCGGGGCGGAACAGCCGACCGAGGTTCGTGGCGTGGTGCAGCGACGAGTAGAAGTCGACGTAGTCGCCCACGACGATGGGCACCTGCATGGTCAGCTCGGCGATCGGCACGAGGTACGGGGTGAGCTGCACCTGGTAGCGCTCGTCGGTGAACAGTTCGGTCAGACGTGCGCGCAACGCGGTGTGGACCGCTCGTCCGGCGGCGGCGAAACCATTGAGCTTGCCGTGCTTGTCGAGCAGCCCGTACTCGGCTGGTGAGTCGTCGAGGAAGCCGGTGCCGACCGCCTCGCCGAGATCGAGTGCGTGGTCACCGATCGCCACGAAGGCGCCGACGGTTCCGTCGTCGCGCCGTCCGATCCCGAACGGCAGGTTGTGCAGCGGGAACGGCGACCCGTCGGGCACCGCGACCCATCCGGTCGTCACAGCTCCTCCAATTGGTCGGCGTGTTCTTCGTAGTGGCCGGTGACGAAGTGGGCGAGGAACTGCCAGACGTCGAGGTCACCGAGCGTCTCGTGGCGACCGATGCGTGACCAGTCGTCCGTGGTCATTTCGGCGAGGTCCGCACGGAACGCGGCGATGTCGCGTTCGATGCTCGCCATCTGCTCGCCGATCGGACGTCGACGATTCGCCTCGATCTCCGAGATGCGACGCGGGTCGCGCTTGGTGCGTCCGAACGGCACGGGGTCTGCTGACGCGGCGTCGACGATCGAGCGGAGTTCGCTGCGCCAGTACGCGCCGAACTCGGCGAGATGCGCCCACACCTGGCCGCTGTCCCACTGCTCCCCTGTCGGCTCGTCGGCGGCGGTGAGACCCTCGACGGGTCCGGCGGCGGCGTGGCCACGGAGGCGGTCGACGACCGTGTCGAGACGGTCGAGTTCGGCGGCGACGCGCACGGCGAGTTCACCGGTCGGGAGTTGCCATGCGGCCGGGCCGACATCGATCACCGACTTGGTGAACACGTCGAGGAAGCGATCGTTCGCGGTCGGGTCGCCGATCGTCGCACGGATGCCGACACCGTCGAAGGCCCGGGTGACGATGCCGAAGCGTTCCATCGCAACACCCAGTTCGAGCGATGCGTCGCCGGCGGGCAGCCAGACGAAGTTGCCCTGCGGTTCGGGGATCATCCAGCCCGATGCCCGGAGCGCGGCGGCGACCCGTGACCGCTCGGACACGACGGTGTCGACGCGGGCGCGCATCTCGTCGACCGCGGCGATGCTGGCCAGCGCAGCCGTCTGGCCGAGGCCGTTGACGACGAACGGGACCAGGGTCCGATCGATCACGTCGATCACCGGTGGCTGCGCGATCGCGTAGCCGACGCGTACCGCTGCCAACGCGTGAGCCTTGGAGAAGGTGCGCAGCACGACGACGTTGGGGAACCGTTCGACGAGCGGCATCGAGTCGTCGATGCGGGCGTCGGTGACGAACTCCCGGTACGCCTCGTCGATGACGACGAGACAGGTGGGCGGCACACGCTCGAGGAAGGCGACGAGTTCGTCGGTGCCGACGACGGTGCCGGTCGGGTTGTTCGGGTTGGCGATGAAGACGAGTTTGATCGACGGGGTCAACCCGTCGGCGACCGCCGTGTCCGGCGCGATGGTGTCCGGCGCGATGGTGTCGGCGGTGATCGCGTCGGCGAGGGCTTCGAGATCGAACGTCTGGCGGCGCAGCGGCGGACGGAGCTGGGTGGCCTCCACGAGGGCGGCGAACACCGGATACGCCTCGAATGACGGCCAGCCGAACGCGATGCCTTCACCGCGATCGACGTAGCTGAGCGCGAGCTGCTGGATGATTCCGACGGAGCCGGCCCCGACGGTCACGTGGTCGGCGCCGACACCGACCGATGCGGCGATCGCCGCGCGAAGCTCGGTCGCCCGGTGGTCCGGGTAGAGGTGCACACCTTCGGCGGCGCCACGGATCGCCTCGACGACCGACGGCAGCGGCCCATAGGGCAGCTCATTCGACGCCAGCTTGATGACATCGGCGATGCCGTGTTCGGCCGCGGCAGCCTGCGCCGACTTGCCCGGTCGGTAGCCGGGGAGCGCGGCGATGGCCGGGCGGGGGCTTCCGGTCACAGGTTGCCTCGACGGGCCTGCTCGTGCTCGATCGACTCGAACAGGGCCTTGAAGTTGCCCTCACCGAATCCGGTGGCACCACCACGCTGGATGATCTCGATGAACACGGTCGGCCGATCGGTGATCGGTTCGGTGAAGAGTTGCAAGAGGTGTCCTTCGCTTTCGCTGTCGACGAGGATGCCGAGCTGCTCGATGGCGTCCCACGGTACGTCGAGGAAGCCGAGGCGATTGCGGACGTCGTGGAAGTACTCCTCGTTGGCCTCGAGGAAGCGCACACCACGGGCGCGCAGGCCGGTGATCGCTTGGACGATGTCGTTCGTGCCGAGGGCGATGTGCTGGACGCCGGGACCGCGGTAGGTGTCGAGGTACTCCTGGATCTGGCTGCGCTTGAGGCCCTCGGCCGGTTCGTTGAGCGGCATGGTGACGCCGGCGTCGTTGGTCATCACGGTCGAGCGCAGCGCGCTGTATTCGGTCGCGATCTGGTGCTCGTCGAAGTGACGCAGTTGGCGGAAGCCCATCACGTCCTCGTAGAACGCGACCCACTCGTCGAGCTTGCCGACCTCGACGTTGCCGACGACATGGTCGATGCGGTCGAGCCCGACCGGCGGGCCGACGGGCTTGGGCGGCAACCCGGTGGTGACGAAGCCGGGGCAGTAGTAGCCGCTGTAGTCGCTGCGGTCGACGAAGGTGTGCTTCGTCTCGCCGTACGTGCCGATCGCGGCGAGGCGCAGGGTGCCGTGCTCGTCGGTGAGTTCGTAGGGCTCGCGCACCGAGCGCGCCCCGCGGGCGATCGCGGCGTCGTAGGTGGCGGTCGCATCGTCGACGACGAAGGCGAGGTCCTGGGCGCCGTCGCCGTGTTCGCGGACATGGGTCCAGATCGGCGAGTCGGGGGTCAACCCGGCGGTGACGACGAAGCGGATCGAGCCCTGCTCGAGGAGATACGACGCGACGTCGGGACGGCCGGTCTCGGGGCCGGCGTACGCGGTGACCTCGAAGCCGAAGGCGGCGGTGAGGAAGCCGGCGGTGGCACGGGCGTTGCCGACGTAGAACTCCAGCGAGTCCCAACCCTGGAGTCGGGCGGCCGGCGCGGTCATGGTTGCATCGAGCGACGTCATGACGAGATGGTCGTGGAGTGCGACAGATCGTGCAACAGATCATCCGCTGACTGTGCAGATTGCGCACTCCGGCATGCAGCGGTTGCGCCAGAATGTGCAGGATGACCACCGATGCCTGGGACGACCTCGACGCGCGGCTGATCGGGCTGCTGCGCTCCACGCCGAATCTTCCCGTGGTGGAGATGGCGCGACGGCTCGACGTGGCCCGCGGCACGGTCCAGGCCCGGCTCGATCGGCTGGAGCGCGATGGGCTGATCGTCGGGTTCGGCCCCGACCTCGATGCGACCGTCGCGGGCTTCGGTGTCCTCGCATTCACCACGCTCGAGATCGCCCAGGGCAGCGACGCGCAGATCGTCGCCGGCCTCACCGACATCGCCGAGGTCCTCGAAGTGCACGCCGTGACCGGGCCGGGAGACCTCCACCTGCGCGTCGTCGCCCGCTCGAACGAACATCTGCACGACGTGCTGCAGCGCATCCTCGAACTACCGGGTATCACCCGCACCGAGACCCAACTCGCTCTGCACACCTCGATCAACCGCACCGTCGCCGACCTCGTCGCCCACGGTCGCTGATCGCCGTCGTCAGACGGAGCCGGTTGGGCTCGATTACGCGATGGATAGCGTCGAGCTTCGGGTTCGATCCCCCCAAGGTCGGCGAGGACGCCCTCGAAGTGCGTCCCCACGCACCGACCTACATTTCCCAGTTGCCGCCGCCGCGCGTCATGATCCCCGTGATCCTGTTCTGTCTCGCCGTCGCCGCCATGCGAGCCGACTCGATCGTCGGGGCCGTGATCGCTGTGGTCTGCGTCATCGCCGTCGTCGCCGCCGTACTCGGGCTGCTCGCGCTCCACTTCCGCACCACGTATCTCCAGGTGGTCGGCGGGAGGATCGCCATGCGCGGTCCGTTGGTGCGCGACCGCGACATCGAGACGGCAGCCTCGTCGGCACTGTTGGCACCGGTCCCGCAGCCCAACGCTGGCACCGCGCTGATGTTGATCGTGCGGCCGGATCGAGGCCGCCGCTCATTGTGTGTCAACGGCACCTACTGGAACTCGGACGACCTGATGGCTGTCGCCCGACGCATCGACGCGACGGTGCTGCATGAGCCGTGTACCCCCGCGCAGGTCCAGGAGATGCTCCCGGGTGCGCTCCCGCTGATGTATCGACGAACGGTGCTGTGGGCCTTCGGGGTCGTGT
>JBAWHL010000070.1:0-6705 GCA_049593815.1 Ilumatobacteraceae bacterium
ACGAGATGTTCGCCACGCCGCGGCGGGCCAGGGGTGGCAAGCCGATCCGTGAGGCGTTGCGGTTCGTCGTCGGTCGGCGCGACATGTTGATCATCTACTCGCTGCTCATCGTGATCTCGATGGTGGCGTTCAACCAGGCAACGGTGTTCCCGAAGCTGGCCGACGTGCGGTGGGGGAACGAGGAGTCCTTCGGCGTGATTCTGGCGATCATGTCGATCGGGTCGCTCAGTGGCTCGCTGCTGACCGCCCGGTTGCACACCGTCACCATGAAGTGGTTCCTCAGTGCGATCGTCGTGATGGCGCTCGCCGGTTTCGGTCTCGCGTGGGCGCCGAACCTGCCGATCGCCTTGTTGTGGACGATTCCGTTCGGGCTCGGTGGGGCGGCGTTCATCGCTGGGGCGAACGCGTTGACGCAGCAGGAGTGCCCGCCGGACATGCGTAGTCGCCTCCTGGCGCTGCAGGCAGTCGCGTTTCTCGGCTCGACGCCCATCGGCGGCCCGCTCACCGGCTGGATCGCCGACAACGTCAGCGCCGAGTGGGCACTGGCCTACAGCAGCGTGGTCAGCCTGTTCTGTGTGGCGATCGCCGCGGCGTACTGGGCCGCGGGTCGCACCGAACCCCAGCAGCTCACGGCGGCCACCTGACGACGCACACCACATCGGAGGTCGGCGTTACAAAAGGGGTCTGACCCCTGATGTAACGGTGGGGGTGCTGGAGAGATTGGGGCTCGTGTACGCACGCGGGGCTGGAGTGGGGTAAGCACCCGGTCGTGACGGCACGGCGATCCATCATGTGGTTCCGCAGAGACCTGCGGCTCGGCGACCATCCCGCCCTCCTCGCGGCGGGTGCGGAGGGCGGGGGCGTCGTGCCCGTGTTCGTGGTCGATCCCTCCTTCGCCCGGTCGGGAGCGGCGCGCCTCGGGTACCTCGCCGCGAGTCTGCGCGCGCTCGATCGTTCGATCCGAGAACGGTCCGGTAACGGGCTCGTGATTCGCCATGGTGATCCGACGGTCGAGATTCCGAAGTTGGCTGCTGAACTCGACGTCCGGTGCGTCTTCGTGACCCGCGACTACGGGCCGTACGGGCGTGACCGCGACGCAGCGGTGAAGACGGCGCTCGAGGACGGCGGCGTCCGGTTGGTCGGCGTCGGGGCGCCCTATGCGGTGCCGCCGGGAAGTGTCAGGAAGGCCGACGGCGATCCGTACGCGGTGTTCACACCGTTCTCGGCGTCGTGGCGTCGGCTCGGTTGGAACGATCCCGAGCCTCCTCCCGCCGATGACTTCCCGTGGAGCGGTGCTGGTGCAGGAGACACGACCACTGCACCGTTCCCCGACGACGTCGCCCCACACAGCGAGGAGTTCGAGGCGGGGGAGGCGGCCGCGCTCGACCGTTGGCAGGCCTTCGTGCACAGCGGTCTCGACGAGTACGCCGCTCGTCGAGACCTTCCCGCCGAGAGCGGGACCAGCTCGTTGTCACCGGCGCTCAAATGGGGGGCGGTCCATCCCCGGCAGCTGCTGGCAGACCTGGACGCGTCCGGCGTCGGCGAGGCGGCGCACACGGCGTTCTCGGCAGAACTGGCGTGGCGAGAGTTCTACGCCGACGTGTTGTTCCGCGAGCCGGGCTCCGCGTGGCGCAACTTCAACAGCCGCATGGACGCGATGCCCGTCGACACCGATGCCGCAGCCCGTCGACGATTCGACCGCTGGGCAGCGGGCGAGACCGGGTTCGGCATCGTCGATGCGGGGATGCGTCAGCTCCTGGCCACCGGATGGATGCACAACCGTGTCCGCATGATCGTCGCCAGCTTCCTGGTGAAGGACCTGCACCTGCCCTGGCAGTGGGGTGCCCGCTGGTTCATGGAGCACCTCGTCGACGGTGATCTCGCGTCCAACAACCACGGCTGGCAGTGGGCCGCGGGAACCGGAACCGATGCGGCTCCGTACTTCCGGGTGTTCAACCCGATCCTGCAGCAGGAGCGGTACGACCCCGACGGGGCGTACGTGGCCCGATGGGTGACGCATCCGGTCGACCCGATGCTCGACCACGCCGCCGAGCGACGCGAGGCGCTCGGCCGGCTCGCGGCCATCGGCGACGCGGCGCCCGCGAGCGAGAACGCGTGACGGGCGGTCGGTAGGCTGACAGGTCAGATGCTGGACGACCGCAAGACCGCCATTCTGAGTGCCGTGGTGCAGGAGTACATCTCCACGGCCCAGCCCGTCGGGTCGAGCCACATTGCCGAGGCACCGAACATCGGCGTGTCGTCGGCGACGGTCCGCAACGAGATGGCGCACCTCGAACACGAGGGGTATCTCGTCCAGCCGCACACCTCCGCTGGCCGGATCCCGACCGACAAGGGGTACCGATACTTCGTCGACAACCTCACGTCGCCCGGCCCGCTCGATCGGGCCACCACGAGACAGGTCGGGGAGTTCTTCTCCGCAGCCCACGGTCGCCTCGAGGAGATGTTGCATCAGACGTCGAACCTGCTCGCCGCGATGACCAACAACGCCGGTGTCGTGGTCGGCCCCCGGGCCGAGGCCGTCGCTGTGCGTCGGATCCAGTTCGTGTCGCTGTCGGCGACGTCGGCCACGGTGATCGTCGTGTTCGCGAACGGCACCGTCGAGAACGTGTCGATCGAACTCACCCCCGACGACGACGATCTGAAGCTCTCGGCTGCGGGAGCGCATCTGTCGGCCGAGCTCGATGGGCGCGTGCTCGGATCGGTCGTCGATGCGTCCCCGACCGGCGACGCGGTCGTCGATCGCCTGTGCACCGCGGCACTGCTGGCTCTGCGCGGCGCCGACAATTCGGCGCAGGTCTTCACCGGGGGAGCGGCGGCGGTCGCCAACGCGTTCGATGCGGTCGAGGTCGTCCGATCGGTGCTGGCGACGCTGGAGCAGCAGTTCGTCGTCGTCACCCTCGTCAGTGACATCGTCAGCCGTGGCATGTCGGTCGCGATCGGTGTGGAACACGGCGTCGAACCCCTGTCGGCCTGCTCGGTCGTCGTTGCGCCGGTCGTCGTCGACGGCGAACATCTCGGTTCGGTCGGCGTGCTCGGGCCGACCCGGATGAACTACCCGCAGGCGCTCGCCACGGTCGAAGTGGTGAGCGAGCAACTCGGTCATCGCATCGAAGAAGGCTGAGGCCCGATGCGCATCTCACGGCATGATGGATGCCGCCATGGCTGACTACTACGAACTCCTGGGCGTCGCGCGGACGGCGTCAGCGGACGAGATCAAGAAGGCGTACCGTCAACGCGCCCGCGAACTGCACCCCGACACGAACCCCGATGAGGCGGCGGCGGAGAAGTTCAAGCAGGTGGCGCAGGCCTACGAGGTGCTGTCGAACGACGACCAGCGCGCTCGCTACGACCGCTACGGCGAGGCCGGGGTCGGAGGCAACGGCGGCGGCGCATCTGCGGAGGACATCTTCGGCGGCGGCCTGGGGGACATCTTCGAGACGTTCTTCGGTGGGGCCGGTGGTGGAAGCCCGTTCGGTGGCGGTCGCCAGCGAGGCCCGTCGGGCCCGCCTCGCGGTCAGGACATCGAGGTGATCGCCGACATCTCGTTCGAACAGTCGGTGTTCGGCGACGAGATCGACGTCACGTTGAAGCTGCCGGTCGCCTGCGACGACTGCGGCGGCTCGGGTGCGGGCGAAGGAACGCAGCCGGTCACGTGCAGCGATTGCGGCGGCAGCGGCCAGGTCCAACGAGTCCGTCAGAGCCTGCTCGGCCAGATGGTCACCGCCAGCCCGTGCAGTCGGTGCGGCGGTCTCGGCCAGATCATCACCACGCCGTGCTCGAAGTGCCGAGGCGAAGGTCGCATCACGATCGACAAGACGTATCAGGTCGACGTTCCTGCGGGCGTCGATTCCGGTTCGACGTTGCGGCTCACCGGCCGCGGTGCCGCCGGACCACGTGGCGGGCGCGCCGGTGACCTGTACGTGCATCTGCGTGCAGCACCCGATGAGAAGTTCGTCCGCGAGGACCACGACCTCGTCACCGAGGTCAAGATCTCGATCGCTCAGGCCGCACTCGGCACGTCGATCGAGCTGGAGACGCTCGACGGCACGGAACACCTCGTCATCCCGCCGGGAACACAACCCGGCCGTGAGTTCGTCCTGCGCCAGCGCGGTGTTCCGCACCTGCGTGGCCGTGGCCGTGGTGACCTGCGCGCCCGGGTGCGTGTCGAGGTGCCGCTCAAGCTGACCGAGGCGGAGACCGACCTGCTGACGCAGTACGCCGAGGGCCGTGGTGAGCTCGTCGGTGGCGACAAAGAAGGTCTGTTCTCCCGCATCAAGTCGGCGTTCTCCTGAACTGAACGCCGATGGACTCGTCGTCGTTGCGCTCGACGAGCGCTCACGTGATCGTGGAGCCGGACGCCTTGCTCGGCGACGGTGACCTCCCGCTCGACGACTCGGTCGAACACCACCTCCGGCGCGTCGTGCGCCTGCGTGACGGTGAATCGGTCAGCGCGACCGACGGCGACGGGGCGTGGCGGCTCACGACGGTGCGCATCGACGGTTCGACGCTGCGCCTCGAGCCGTCGACCGCGGTGCGCGTCGAGCCACAACGGTCGGTGCTCGTGTCGATCGCCGCAGCGATGCCCAAGGGCGATCGCCTGGAGTGGCTCGTGCAGAAGGTCACCGAACTCGGTGCAGACCGGTTGACGCTGTTGCACGCGGAGCGGTCCGTCGTGCGGTGGAAGGCCAACCGGATCGAGCAACAGCGTGAGCGCCTGCAGCGCATCGCCGACGAAGCGTGCCGCCAGAGTCGCCGGGTGTGGCGCATGCATGTCGAGGGTCCCGTCGATGCCACGACGGTCCTGTCGTCGTACGCGGTCGCGGAGCCAGGCGGCCGTCGCCTCGCAGCCGGCGACACCTCGATCGCCATCGGTCCCGAGGGCGGCTGGTCGCCAGAGGAACTCGCTGCGGCGTCCGTGCAGGTGGCGATCAATGACCACATCTTGAGAACCGAAACCGCAGCGGTGGCCGCCACAGCACTCTGCGTGGCCTTCGACCGCTGACGGTCTATGCTGGCCGTGGTTACCCTCGGGTAACCACGTTGGGCGGACGGCAGGCGGGCGCCACCGACGCATGGAACCAGACATCAAGGCGGGTTTGAAGGACATGGCGATGACCGAAGAAGAAGCTCCATCGGTCTACAGCAGACAAGTTGGCGAACGCTTGCGGGTCATCCGCAAGCAGAAGCGACTGTCGCTGCAGGAAGTGGAAGCACAGTCGAACCAGGAGTTCAAGGCCTCCGTGCTCGGTGCCTACGAGCGCGGGGAACGGGCCCTGTCGGTGCCGCGACTGGACCGACTGTCACAGTTCTACGCGGTTCCGGTCGAACAGTTGCTTCCCCGTGAGGTGACCGGCTCGGAGGCCGCGGCGGCGCTGGAGTCTCCGACCAACAAGAAGCTGGCGATCGACGTCGCGAAGCTGGTGCAACTCAAGGGGTCACCCTTCGAGATGCTGGCTCGGTACCTGCGGCTGATCCAGGTGCAACGGCAGGACTTCAACGGTCGCGTGATCACGGTTCGCGGTGACGACACGCGCTCGATCGCGGCGATGCTCGACGTGCCGGTCGACCAGGTCGGCGAACGTCTCGCGGCGCTCGATCTGCTCTTCGTTCCGGCCGACTGACCCGCTCCGCCCGGTTGGGCGGTTGACTGGTCGGATGGCTGACTTCGGGGTGTACGTCCACATCCCGTTCTGCGCGTCCAAGTGCGACTACTGCGCGTTCGCGACGTGGACCGACCGGGAACATCTCGTCGGCCAGTATCTCGAGGCGCTGCGTTGCGAGATCACGGACGCGGTGACCGATGGGATGCGTCCCGCCGAGACGATCTTCGTCGGCGGGGGGACGCCGACGCTCGTTCCGGGTGACGAACTCGCCGAGGTGATCGCGTCGATACCGGCGACGGCGGATGCGGAGATCACCGTCGAGTGCAACCCCGACGACGTGACGGTCGACCTCATGCGTACGTATCGAGCCGCCGGGGTGAATCGCATCAGTCTCGGTGTGCAGTCGATGTCCGCCCACGTCCTCGTCGCTCTCGGCCGCACGCACGATCAGCGCAACGTCGCGACCGCCGTGGACGCGATCCGAGCAGCGGACATGCCGTCGTTCAACCTCGACTTGATCTACGGCGCAGCAGGGGAGTCGGTCGAGGACTGGCGCTCGACCGTCGAGTCGGCTCTCCGCCGTGAGCCCTTCCACATCTCGGCCTACGGCCTCACGGTCGAGGCGGGGACGCCCCTCGCGTCGCAACCGGATCGGCATCCCGACGACGACGATCAGGCGGACAAGTACGAACTCGTCGACGACGCGCTCGCCGAAGCGGGGCTCGCCAACTACGAGGTGTCGAACTGGGCGCTGCCCGGCCACGAGTCGCGGCACAACTACCTGTACTGGGACCAGGCCGACTATCGGGGGTTCGGTTGTGCCGCACACTCGCACGAGGCCGGGCGCCGGTGGTGGAACGTGCGGACGCCGGATCGCTACATCGAGATGATCGGCCGCGGCGACGCCGTCGAGGCGGCATCGGAGACGCTGGATGCGGCGACGAGCACGTTCGAACAGCTCCAGCTCGCGCTGCGCACCCGTGAGGGGGTGCGGCGCGACGCATTCGACGAGTCGACGCTGGAGCTCCTGGCCGACTGGGTCGTTCCACATCCCACCGACGCGAGCCGGGTCGTGCTGACC
>JBAWHL010000071.1:0-2940 GCA_049593815.1 Ilumatobacteraceae bacterium
CCGCGTTCGCGGGGCGGAAGGATGTCGCCGAGGATGGCGAACGACAGCGCCTGGATCGCGCCGCCGCCGAGGCCCTGCAGCGCACGGGCAGCGATCAGTTGATCCATGCTCTGCGACAGGCCGCACAGCAGCGAGCCGACGATGAACAGTCCGAGCGTCACCTGGAAGATGAGGCGGCGGCCGTAGAGGTCGGACAGTTTGCCGAGCAGCGGCGTGCCGATGGCGGAGGTGGCGATGTAGGCGGTGCCGACCCAGGCGAAACTCTCGAAGGCGTTGAATTCACCGGCGATCGTCGGCAGCGCTGTCGAGATGATCGAGATCTCCATCGACGCGAGCAGCACGGCCAGCATCAGGGCGCCGAGCACGGCCCACAACCGCCGATTCGTCATCCCTGGCACGGAGGCCACAGTCGCCATCGGCCAAACCTAGACAGCGAGACGGAATCCGCGACGAGACGGAGCGCGCCCCGTCTCGCCTCCACGAATGCACGCGATCCGAGCCAGGCAGCGCGCGTTTAGGGTGCGGGCGTGGGGATGGAGGACGACCTGACGGCGTACTACGACGCGGAGGCGCGGGCGGGGACACGGGTCGATCCGCGGGGCTTCCGGGTCGAGCTCCAGGAACAGTTCGCGGCGAGCGTGCGGGCCGAAGCACGCGTGCGGATCATCGACGTCGGCGCCGGCCCAGGGGTCGACACCGCGCTGTGGGCGGCGGACGGCTTCGACGTGACCGGGGTCGACCTCGGCGTCGAGAACTGCTTCGCTGCCGCTCGGCGCGGCCTGCAGGCCGTGCCCGCCTCGCTGTACGAGTTGCCGTTCGCCTCCGGATCGTTCGACGCGCTGTGGACGATGAGCACCTTCGTCCACGTCCCGCACGACCGATTCGACGACGCAATCGGCGAGATGCTGCGCGTGCTGCGACCGGGCGCACCGCTGGGGATCGGCACGTGGGGTGGCCGCGACTTCGAGGGGGTCCCCGAGTTCGGGGAGTTCCGCCCGTACCGCTTCTTCTCCCTCGCCGACCACGAACGCTGGCGGGCGATGCTCGGAGCACACGGCGACCTCGAGCGGTTCGAGACCTTCCCGCCGACTGACCCGAGCGGCTGGGAGTACCAGTTCGCCGTGCTGCGATCGCCGACGTGAGATGCCAAGCCTGAGATCGCGGTCCTGACCACCCGCCCGGTGCTCAGGCGTGGGCGACGCCGCGGAAGGTCCAGCCGAGAATCTTCGGCTGCCCGGGCTCGTAGAACGTGTCGAGCTCGTCGACGGTCATCCCGCCCTCCTCGACGATTCCGGCGATGTCACGGTTGAGGTTGCAGCCACAGGCGACCCGTTGCTGGACGCCGTTGAGTCGGTTCTGCCATGTGCGCACCTTGTCGTCGGGCGCGCCGCCGTGCTCGGCGAAGTGGAACGTGCCGCCGGGCCGCAGCACCCGCCGGACCTCCTCGACGGCGGCCACCGGATCCGGGATCGTGCACAGGGTCCACGTCGACAGTGCCGTGTCGACGGAGGCATCGTCGAGCTCGATCCTCTGCCCGTCGAGACCGACGAAGTCCACCGGAACTCCTCGCGCGGCAATGCGCTCCGCCGCGAGTTCCGGCCCGCGCTTCATCGGGTCGACCGCCAACAGCCGGGTCACCGCGTCGGGAAGCTGCGGCAGATTGAGCCCCGTCCCGAAGCCGATCTCGAGCACCTCGCCGGTCAGCGGCGCACACACCTCCGCCCGAATCGCACGGGACCCTGCCGTGTTGCAGGCGGCATCGAGCAGCCTCGGGAAGACACGATCGCGATAGAGCCCCATGAGCACGAGTGTCGCGCGAACCCACCGTTCTTCTGAGCGGTCGTTGCGCTGAGCGCAACGGTCGCTCAGAATTTCGGGGATGGGGGCGTCGGTGACGTGATGTCGGATGGGGCGGGACAAGATGAACGGATGACCGCTCCACTCTCGCTCGGTGTCCACGTCGGCCAACAGAACGCCACCATGGCCGAACTGACCGCCCTCTGGCAGCGGCTCGACGATGCGGTCGACTGGATCTCGGTGTGGGATCACCTCTACGAGGCGCCGCCCGCCGGTGGGCAGACACCGCATTACGAGGCCGTGGCGACGCTCGGGGCGCTGGCGTCGGTCACGACCAAGGCACGGATCGGGTGCCTGATGTTCTGTGTGCCGTACCGCAACCCGGCGCTGCTGGCGAAGGCGTGCGTCGCGTCGACCACATCTCCGGTGGGCGCTTCGAGCCCGGCTTCGGGGCGGGCTGGCACGCTCCCGAGTTCCGCGCCCACGGCTACGACTTCCCCGACGTCGGCGTCCGCTTCGACATGCTCACCGAAGGATTCGAGATCATCACCTCGATGCTCTCCGACGCCGACACGACCACGTTCAGCGGAGAGCACTACCGCACCGACGCAGTCACGTGCGTGCCCGGCCCGTTCGGTGGCGGCATCCCGCTGTGGACCGGCGGTACCGGCACGACCCGCACCCCACGGAACGCGGCGAAGTACTGCGCCGGCTGGAACGTGCCCTACGTCGGACCGGCCGAGTTCCGCCAGCTCAACGACCGGCTCGACGCCGCGTGCGAAGCGATCGGACGTGACCCGGCGAGCCTCCAACGCTCGGTCAACCTCGCCTTCCACATCGGCGCGACACCCGCCGACGCCACTGCGGAACTCGACCGCATCACCGCCCAGTGGGGTCCCGAGATGGCCGAACGTGTCACCGCCGGCGCCCTCACCGGCACACCCGACCAGGCGCTCGAACGCATCGCCGAATACCGAGCTGCTGGAGCCGACCTCGTGAACATCGCACTCCGCCTGCCCGTCGACACCGACGCCCTCGACGCGTACCTCACCGACGTCGTCCCCGCCGCCCGCACCATCGCCTGACCTGACCAAGGATCCAGCAGCCAGGGGCGCGCTGGACCCCTGGCGTCCCCCCTGGTTC
>JBAWHL010000072.1:0-1851 GCA_049593815.1 Ilumatobacteraceae bacterium
ACGCCAGCTACCGCATCCCACGGGACGCCGAGCTACCGGACCGTCTCCGAGCCGTGCTCGCCGCCATCTACCTCATCTTCAACGAAGGACACACATCGACTTCCGGCGACCACCTGAGCCGTGTCGATCTGTCGGCGGAGGCCATCCGTCTCGGAGGGGTCCTCGTCGAGCTGATGCCCGACGAGCCCGAAGCTGCAGGACTGCTGTCACTGATGCTGATCACCGACGCCCGCCGCCCGGCCCGCACCGCGTCCGACGGCTCCATGATCCGCCTCGCCGACCAGGACCGAACCCTCTGGGACCGCGAACACATCGAGGAAGGCAGCGCGCTCCTGCGAGCGTGTCTTCGACGCAACCAGCCCGGACCGTTGCAGATCCAAGCCGCAATCGCCGCCGTTCACGCCGGCTCACCAAGCGCCGACGCGACCGACTGGCAGCAGATCGTCACGCTCTACGACCGGCTGCTCGAACACGACCCGACGCCCGTGGTCGCACTGAATCGCGCCGTCGCCGTGAGCCGTGCCGAGGGCCCGGCGGTCGCGCTGGCCGCGGTCGACGTGTTGCGGGATGAACTCGCTGACTACCAGCCCTACCACGCCACGCGCGCCGACCTCCTCGCTCAACTCGACTCCCGCTACGAGGCCATCGCCGCCTACGACGAGGCACTCGCCCGCACACACAACGCTGCCGAGCGACGGTTCCTCGAAGACCGACGTCGAAGGCTGGACCGCAGCCCGCCACCCACCCGATCACCGCGCTGACCGCACTGCGCGCCTCGGCTCCATCGAGACCCTGACCCTCATCCGCAGGTCGGTGGCACCCATCCGCCCTGCAGTCGAGCAGTAGGGCTCCACCGCGGGCTCCTTCGGCAGCGACCTCCTACGTCCTTTCGAACGTCCTTCGCTTCTGCCCGAAGCGGCCTTACCTGTCGCTCCGACGCTGTCGGCCATGGTTCCCACAGCCTTCGAGGCGAACACGACCACGACATCTGGTGACGCGGAGCGGCGACCAGCACAGCGGTTGCTCCCGATCGGGAAGCTGCCGATGCTCGCCCCGCTGTATCTCTTCCTGATCGCCGGATGGCTCCGCGCCGGGGTCGAGAAGGTGATCGATCCGGGGTGGTGGACCGGCGACCTGCTGGTCGCCTTCCTGGAGGAGCAACGCACGCACATGCTCCCGTTCTTCGTGCCGTTCGCGGACCATCTGGTCGAGCCACTCGCTGTCGCAGTGGCCTGGCTGGTCGTGTGGACGCAACTGGGGATCGCCATCTGCCTCGCCACGAACCGTCATGTCCGGTCGGCGTTGTGGGCCGGTGTCGTCTTGAACCTGGCGTTCACGATGGCCGGTCGGGTGAACCCGTCCGCGTTCTACCTCGTGATGCAGGTGACCCTGCTGTTCGCGCTCAGCCGGCCGGTTGCGCCACACATCGCGATGCGTCGCGCCGCGCTGTGGCTCGTTCCGGCCATTGCGTTCGCCCCGTTCGCCCGCACCATGGACCCGCACCAGGTGATCGACGACCCGGCACTGATGCTCTCCTTCGTCTCGTTGCTCGCCGCGGTGACGACGATCGTCACCGCGATGCGGCCCGCCGAGCTGGTCGCAGTGGCCGAATCGAACCGGATCGGACGAGCGATCACGGCGCGCATCGGCCTCTCATCCGCCGACGACCGCTGGCGTGACACGTCGCAGAGGCTGGGGGACCGCGCAGTCGATCAGCCGGTGTGGGGGAGCGGACCCTCGATCGTGGACTGAACGCAACGGTCGCGGTCGAGAATCCAACCACGCACGAGGAACCTCTCGCGTCAGGTCGGGGTCACCACCGCTGGCGGGCCTCCTCCGCGAAGCCCTGGA
>JBAWHL010000073.1:0-5784 GCA_049593815.1 Ilumatobacteraceae bacterium
GTCATCGGCTGGACGGACTCACCGATCACCGGTGCCGACGGAAACCGCGAGTTCCTCGTCCATGCACGTTCGCCGATGCCACTCTCCGAGGATGCAGCATCGTGACATCGGTCGCGCTCGTTGCGCATCACGAACGCGAGTCGGCCCGTGAGCACGCCGATCATGCAGCCCGTTGGTGCGTCGAGCACGAACTCGACTTCTGGATGCCGACCGAGGATGCCGAGGCGCTCGATCTCTCCGAACGGGGGAGCGACCGTCCGATCGCAGAGGCCGCACTCGTGCTCAGCCTCGGCGGTGACGGGACGATGTTGCGCAGCGTGCGGTTGCTCGGCGGCGCGCCCGTCCCGCTGTTGGGCGTCAATCTCGGAGCGTTGGGGTACCTGACCGAGGTCGAGCCGGAGCATCTCGATGATGCGCTCGGTCGATTCCTCGCCGGGGCCGAGGCGGGACGCTGGCATCTCGACGAGCGCATGATGCTCGATGTGCACGTCAACGGCGAACAGGTCGGCCGGGCACTCAACGAGGCGGTGGTGGAGAAGGCCGAAGCCGGGCACACGGTCCGGCTCCTGGCCCGCATCGATGGGGCGCCGTTCACCCACTACGCCGCCGATGGCCTGATCGTGGCGACGCCGACGGGGTCGACCGCGTACTCGCTGTCGGCACGCGGGCCGATCGTGTCGCCGCGCCACCGGGCGATGCTGCTGACTCCCGTGTCACCGCACATGTTGTTCGACCGCACGCTGGTGCTCGACCCCTCCGAGGTCGTCGAGATCGAGGTCACCGGACACCGCAGGGCGGAACTGGCGCTCGACGGCCAGCCGGTGGCGTCGCTCGACGACGAGGACGTGGTGCGCTGTGCCCCGTCGACCTCGACGGCGAGCTTCGTACGATTCGGTGCCGAGCGGTACCACCAGATCCTCAAGGCCAAGTTCGGCCTGGCCGATCGATGAGCACCGGCCGTCGACGATGTTGAGCGAACTGCACATCGAGAACCTCGGCGTGATCGAGCAGGCCGAGATCGTGTTCGGGCCCGGCCTCACCGCGGTCACGGGTGAGACCGGTGCCGGCAAGACCATGCTCGTCGAAGCGATCGAGCTGTTGGTCGGTGGACGTGCCGATTCCTCGGTGGTTCGGCACGGCGCCGTCGAAGCCCGACTGGACGGGCGACTCGTGGCTCCAGACGGCACCGAGACCGTGCTCACCCGTGTCATCCCCGCCGATGGGCGCTCGCGTGCGTACCTGAACGGCAGACCCGCGACCGTGGCGTCGCTGGCCGACGCCGCTGCCGACCTCGTCGACCTGCACGGTCAACACGCCCATCAGTCATTGCTGTCGTCGGTCACACAACGCGCCGCACTCGACGACTACGGGAGCATCGACCTCGGGCCGCTGCGGGCGGCACGGGCGAGACTGACCGAGATCGATGCCGAACTCGCTGCACTGGGCGGAGACGAACGTGCCCGGGCCCGCGAGATCGACCTGCTGCGCTTCCAGGTCGACGAACTCGATGCAGCGGCCATCAGCGACCCGGACGAGGACGAACAGCTCGATGCCGAGGAATCCCTCCTCGCCGATGCCAGCGCCCACCGCGACGCAGCCGCCACCGCAGTGGCGGCGCTCGCCGACGACGGCAGCGCCCGCGACCGTCTGGCCGAGGCACTGGCGGCACTCGAGGGGCGGACGCCGTTCGCGGAGCACGCCGATCGCCTCCGCAACGCACTGGCGGAGTTGGACGACGTCGTCGCGGCGGTGCGCCTCGACGGGGAGCTGATCGACGAGTCACCGGAACGTCTCTCCGAGATCCGTGAGCGTCGCCAACTCCTGAAGAACCTGCGACGCAAGTACGGCGACGACCTCGCGTCGGTCATGACGTTCCACGCCGAGGTCGACGATCGGCTTCGGGAGCTCGAACAGTTCGATCGTCGCGCCGCCGAGCTCGACGAGCAGCGCCAGGCTGCGCTGGCCGCCGAGCGCACGGCAGCGCAGGCGGTCGGCGCCGCACGTCGCGAAGCGGGACCCCGGCTCGCCGCAGCCGTGGAATCCGAACTTCGTCGGCTGGCGATGCCCCACGTCTCGGTGGCGGTCGAGGTCGGTGAGCACGCCGACGACAATCCGGGAGATCGGGTGCAGTTCCTGCTCGCAGCCAACCCCGGGCAGCCGCTGCTACCGCTGACCCGCGTCGCGTCCGGTGGCGAACTGGCCCGAGCGATGTTGGCACTCCGACTCGTCCTGTCCGCGGCCGGCGCGAACTCCGCTGACGAATCGAGCGGGCGCACGCTGGTGTTCGACGAGGTCGACGCCGGCATCGGCGGTGCCGCGGCACATGCGATCGGCGATGCGCTCGCCGAGTTGGGTCGGACTCACCAGGTCCTGGTGGTCACACATCTCGCGCAGGTCGCGGCGGCGGCGACGGCGCAGATCTCGGTGGCCAAGACGGTCGAGGACGGCCAGACCTTCGCCGCGGCGACACCGATCGACGACGATGAGCGGGTTGCCGAGATCGCCCGGATGCTGTCCGGATCTGCGACCGATTCGGCCTTGGAACACGCTCGGGAGCTCCTTCGTCAGCGTTGAGCGCAGTCGGCCGGAAGGGGATTGCGCGAAACCCACCGGGATCCCACTCGGATCGCACCTGGTGGCGATCTGGCGGGGTATGGTGATCTCCCGTCATGGTGTCGCGTCGACATCATCGTTGAGACGGAGGATTGGCAGAATGCCGAAGCACATTTTCGTGACCGGAGGCGTCGCCAGCGCGCTGGGCAAGGGCTTGACGGCATCGTCGCTCGGCCGACTCCTCAAGCTTCGTGGACTGCGGGTCACTCTGCAGAAGCTCGACCCGTACATCAACATCGATCCGGGCACGATGAACCCCTTCGAACACGGCGAGGTCTTCGTCACCGACGACGGGGGTGAGACCGACCTCGACCTCGGCCACTACGAGCGCTTCATCGACGAGAATCTCTCCCGCAACTCCAACGCCACCACCGGGTCGATCTATCAAGCGGTGCTGGCTGCGGAGCGCCGCGGCGACTACCTCGGCAAGACGGTGCAGGTGATTCCGCACATCACCGACGAGATCAAGCGACGCGTCGAGCGGGTCGGGCACAACGACGTCGACGTCGTGATCACCGAGGTCGGTGGCACGGTGGGCGACATCGAGATCCTTCCGTTCCTCGAGTCGATCCGTCAGTTCCGCAACATGGTCGGTCGCGACAACGTCTGCTACATCCACGTGACGCTCGTGCCGTTCATCGGCCCGGCGGGTGAGCAGAAGACCAAGCCCACCCAGCACTCGGTCACCGAACTCCGCAGCCGCGGCATCCAGCCCGACGTGATCGTCTGCCGCAGCGAGGAACCGCTGTCGGAGGATCTCAAGCGCAAGATCTCGAACATGTGCGACGTCGACCAGCGTGCGGTCGTCAACGCGGCCGACGCGAAGAACATCTACGAATTGCCGCTGATCCTCCACGAAGAGGGGCTCGACGACTTCGTGTGCGACGTGCTGCGCATCGATGCACAGCCGGACCTCTCCTACTGGGAGCAGTTCGTGGCCAAGGTCGAAGCGGCCACGACGCCCGTACGGATCGGCCTGATCGGCAAGTACATCGAGCTGCCCGATGCCTACCTGTCGGTCGTCGAGAGCCTCAAGCACGCCGGGTTCCATCACGGTGCCGACGTCGAGATCGTCTGGATCCAGTCCGAGAGCGTCGAGGGGCTGCTCGCTGCCGGCCAACTGA
Organism: Ilumatobacteraceae bacterium; assembly: GCA_049593815.1. Taxonomy (GTDB): domain Bacteria; phylum Actinomycetota; class Acidimicrobiia; order Acidimicrobiales; family Ilumatobacteraceae; genus Sva-07. Next base: position 3,738 of record JBAWHL010000073.1, read on the forward strand.
ACCATCTCGATGGGATCGTGATCCCGGGTGGGTTCGGGTATCGCGGCGTCGAAGGCAAGATCGCCGCGGCGCGATACGCCCGTGAGGAGCAGGTCCCGTGTCTGGGGCTGTGTCTCGGACTGCAGGCGATGGCGATCGAGTTCGCCCGCGACGTCGTCGGGCTGACCGACGCCAACTCCACCGAGTTCGATCCCACGACGCATCACCCGGTCATCGACCTGATGCTCGAACAGCGTGGCATCGAGGACAAGGGCGGCACGATGCGCCTCGGCGCCTACTACGCGGTCCTCGCCTCGGGCTCACAGGTCGCCGAGGCCTACGGCGAGCCGGTGGTCAGCGAACGTCATCGCCACCGCTACGAGTTCAACGATCGCTACCGGGCGCAGCTCGAGGAAGCCGGCCTCTGGTGTTCGGGCACGTCGCCCGACAACCGACTGGTGGAGTTCATCGAACTGCCCGGTCATCCGTTCTGGGTCGGCACCCAGGCGCACCCGGAGTTCAAGAGCCGTCCAGATCGGCCGCATCCGCTCTTCCGCGAGCTGATCGCCGCGGCGCTCGCTCGTCGGGCCGACACCGATCCGAGTGCTGCGGTCACCGAGGCGCCCGTCTCGGAATCGTCGGAGCACTCACTCACCTCGTGACCGACGATCTCGGGTTTCGTCGGCTCTCGGAGTCGATGGCGCATCAGGGCCACGTCTGGCACGTCGCCGTGGCCGAATTCGAGTCGCCCGACGGGGATCGGTTCACTCGCGACATCGTCCGTTCACCCGGAGCGGTCGGCGTGGTCCCGGTCGTGTTCGATGTCGAGGGCAACCCCTCGGTCGTCCTCGTGTCGCAATACCGTCCGCCCTACGAGCGTGTGCTCATCGAGATTCCCGCAGGGATGCGTGACATCGAGGGTGAGGACACCGCCGAGGTCGCTCGGCGTGAGCTGATCGAGGAAGCCGGTCTCCAGGCGGAACACCTCGAATACCTGACCGAGATCCTGCCGTCGCCGGGGATGACGAACTCGGTGACGACGCTCTACATGGCCACGGGATGCACCCCCGTCCCGCACGATCGCCAGGGCCCCGAAGAGGAACACATGTCGTTGCTGCACCTCCCGCTCAGCGACGCGGTGGCGATGGTCGATCGCGGCGAGATCACCGACGCGAAGTCCGTGGTCGCCCTGCTGTTCGTGCAGCGTCGCCTCGCCGCATCCGATCGCCAGACCGGGCGCTGACCGTCGGCGGGTCCGACCGATGCTGCCGATCGAGGTCGAGGAGTTCCTGTCGTGGATGGTCGCCGAGAAGGGTCGCTCCGCGAACACGATCGCCGCGTATCGACGCGATCTGACGACCTATTGCGCCTGGCTCGACGCGCATGGTGCGGGCGTGCTGGACGTGACCCATGCACAGCTCGTCGAGTTCGTGGGCGAACGACGGGCGAGTGACGCGGCGACGTCCTCCATCGCCCGGCAGCTCGCCGCGATCCGGATGTTGCACCGGTATCTGTCCGTGGAGGGGGAGCGGCGCGATGATCCCGCCGGCGAGCTCGAGGGTGTGCGGGTCCCCGCTGGGATACCGAAGCCGCTGACCGAGGCGCAGGTCACGAGCCTGATCGACGCCGTGATCGTGACGGAGCCGATTCACCGGCGAGACCTCGCCCTGATCGAGCTGCTGTACGCCACCGGCGCCCGCATCTCCGAAGCCGTCGGCCTGTCGATCGGGGAGATCGATCTCGACGCTCGACTCGTCCGGCTGTACGGCAAGGGCTCCAAGGAGCGCATCGTGCCGTTCGGATCGAGCGCATCAGCGGCACTCGAGGACTGGTTCTCCGAGAGCGGCCGCGCCCGCATGGTGCCGCATCAGTGGCGTCGTCGTGACGACGCGGAGTCCGTGTTCCTCAGCACCCGGGGCGGTCGGCTCAGCCGTCAGGCGGCCTGGTTGGTCATCAAGCGGTACGGCAAGCGAGCCGGCATCGGCGACGAGTTGTCCCCGCACGTCCTGCGCCATTCCTGTGCCACGCACCTCCTCGACCATGGCGCAGATCTGCGCGTCGTACAGGA
>JBAWHL010000074.1:0-15475 GCA_049593815.1 Ilumatobacteraceae bacterium
GCCACGAGATCACTGCCGCAGCATGGGTCGATTTCCGCGTCGGCGACCCGTCGGCCGCGTGGTCGACGATCGACGACGCGTTCCGGCTCGGTCACGCGGGGTCGCCCGCCATGCTCGCCGAACGTGCTGCGCTCGGCGTCGCCGCAGGGGTCCGAATGGTGCAATCCGGTGGACCCGATCCCGGCCTCGACCTCATGCTGGAGCGCACCGCTGCCGGTGAGCCATCGGTGGTCGGGCGGGCATGGCAGCGCACCGCTGTGGCCGAGCGGTCGGCCATGGACGGCGACGACCCTGCACGCTGGGCCGACGCCACGGCAGCGTGGGAGGCCACCGGCCACTTCCCTCATCTCGTCGCGTACACCCGAGCCCGTCAGGGTGCCGTCGTCGCGGACGTTCCAACGGCGTTTGAGCTGCTGAACGCCGCTCACACTGCGGCCGTGCGGTTGCGAGCGACTCCACTGCAACAGTTGGTCGAGCAGACCGCTGGCGCGCGGTCGATCACGATCGGCGAACCCGAGCACGATCCCGTCGCTGCACTGACAGCGAGGGAACGCCAAGTTCTGGAGCTGGTGTCGGAGGGACTCGACAACCGCCGGATCGGCAAGACGTTGGGCATCGCCGAGAAGACGGCGTCGGTGCACGTCTCGAACCTGTTGCGCAAACTCGGGTTGTCGTCGCGCACCGAGGCCGCCGTGTTCGCGATCCGCAACGACGCCGCCGACGGTCTCCACGATCGTTGACCTGAGCCCGCGTCAGCCTCCACCATCGCCGCAGGTGGCGCGGATGATCGCGGTGCCGACATCGTCGCCGTCGATGTCACTCGGGGCGTCGAAGCGCCGCACCCCGGTCGTGACCATGACGTGCGGCGGAGCGACCACGATGGACGAACCGGTGAGCGGTTCCCCGCTCGATCGGTACGCCTGCCCTTCGTCGAGGTCGCTCGGATCGATGGTGGCGTTGCCGCCCCAGGTCCCGGCGTCGCCACCGATGCGAGCCTGATCGGAGTACTCGACGTGGATGGCGGTCGAATTGTCCTGTGACTGATAGTCGAGTTCGACACGCTCGGCGTCGACCTCACAATCGAAGTTCATGACGCCGACGTCTGCCTGTGCGAACTCGAACGTGCGCCCGTCGACCTCGACGGTGATCACGCCGGCAGGAGGCATCGTCGCCGTGTCGAAGTTCGATGCCTCCTCACCCGACGATGCTGCGCTCCCCGCTTCATCGCTTACGACGGTGGCGTTGGTTTCGCCCACAGCAGGAGGGTCAACAACGTCGGTCGTGGTGTCGCCCCCGCCGCCGCATGCACCGGCGAGCACTGCAATGAGCGCCACTCCGGCGAGTGCTCGTGTCATTCGCATCGCACCGCGACCTCTCCGATGATCACTTCACCGGTGAACGGATCGGTGAAGTCGACGGTGCCGACGGCGAATCCGTCACCGGCTTCGAGCGTGACCGGCTGTGGGCTGATGCCGAACTGTTCGATGTAGGGATCGATCTCCTCACCGGCGCCGGCGACGTAGGCGGTGTCAGGTGGGATGCCGATCACGACGTACTTCGGTTCGATCCCGATGCCGACTCGCAGATGTGGCCCACCGTCGGGCGGGAAGCCGACGGCGTCGAGCTGGGCATCGCCCAGTTCGAAGTCGGGGCTCATCTCGCACACGTCGAAGATGCTGTCTCCCGCAGCGAACCGCAGGGTCTGCCCGTCGACCACGACGATCGCCTCACCGGGCGCCAATGCGTCGACGCTCACGTGGTCGGAGGTGTCGTCGTCCCCGTTGGCGTCGGTGGACGTGCCATCGACGGGCACGGTCTCGTCGACCGGCGTGCCAGCGGGGTCACCGGCGGTCGGGCCGTCGGGTGACGCCGTCGCCGCGGCGGGCTCGTCGCCAGATGTGCCGCCCTCGCTGTCGTCACCGCTGCAAGCAGCGGCCGCGAGGAGCGTCACACCGAGAAGTGCACACAGGTGTCGCCGCATGCTCCAAGCCAACCCGATCGATCGACGACGGGAAATGAGCAATTCCCTTAGGTGTCGTCACGACCCGACATTCCCCTGCATCCGCGGGTGTCCGGCAACTCTGACACACCCCCATGCGCATGATGTGTGGACCGACTCCCCCTTCCTGTCCGGTCGAGCAGATGACACATGGGAGGTGAACATGAGGAACGACGAACTGGCCGACGCCGGATCGACCGAGCTGGCAGACCACACGCCGAGCGAGGATGTACGCCGCACGGTCCGGCGGGCAGCAGCAGCGATCGGGGCGCTGGCCGCGATCGATCCATCGGGGCTCGACGCAGCAGCATGCCGCGAACTGCTCGAGGGGATCGAACAGGCGCGGCGGATGGTCGATGGCGCCGCCATCCAGGCCGCGGCGAGCATCGAACGTGCGAATCCGTTCCGGGGTCAGGGGTTCTTCTCGGCGCGAACGGTCCTGAAGCACATGCTGCAGTTGTCCGGAGCCGAGGCGTTCCGGCGACTGCAGTCCGCCCGCCTGCAGGATCGGCTACCCGATTGGGCCGACGCGGAACGGTCGGGGGTCGTGGGCGTCGCTCAGACCGAGCTGATGGCCCGCGTCGCCGCCAACCCTCGGGTCCCCGGTGCTGTGTTGCAGCGTGACCAGGCGATGCTGCTCGACGATGCCATCTCGCTGGCGTTCGACGAGTTCGACCGCAACGTGCGGATGTGGGAGGCACTCGCCGACCCGGAGGGTGACCTCGCCCGACACGAACGTCAGATCGCTCGACGCCACGTCACGATCCGTCCGTGTCCGGAAGGTGGGTGGACGCTGACGGGCTCGCTGCCCGAGTTGGGCGGCACGGAGTTCATGGAGATCTTCTCCTGGTTCGTCGCTGCCGAGTGGGAGACCGACTGGGCGGAGGCCCGAGCACGGCTCGGCGACGAGGCGTCGACCGCAGGCATGCTCCGCACCGAACCGCAGCGTCGGGCCGACGCGTTGTTGGCGATGGCGCGGGCTGCGGCGTCGGCGTCACCGGATGCCAAGCGCCCCACGGCGACCGTCAACATCCACATGGATGTGGAGTCGTTGGAGGCCCATCTCCGAGGTGAACTCCCCGACCCTCGGCGCTACCGCGACATCGTGTGTCGAACCCAGAGCGGGCGGCGCCTGCACCCCGACGAGGTCGTCAACACCGCCCTCACCGACCATGTCCGTCGGGTCGTCTACGACAGCACGGGGACGGTGATCGACCTCGGCCGCCGTTCTCGGCTGTTCCGAGGTGCGGCGCGCGAGGCGGTGATGCTGCTCGCCACCCAGTGCTGCTGGATCGGTTGCGATCGACCTGTCGCATGGTGCGACGCGGACCATTCACTCAGTTGGCGCGCCGTCGGGGCGACCGTGCCGAGGAACGGCGGCCCGCTCTGCCGGGGGCACAACCTCCTGAAGGAACGAGGGTTTCGGGTCGTCCGAGACTCCGGCGGCGCCTGGCACGTGTTCGACCCGGACGGCAACGAGGTCACGTGAGGGGGACCTCGACCGGCCGCTGAGGCGCGAGCCGCCCGCGCCAGGCTTCACGTGACGGTCGGAGCTCCTGAGCGGGCTCAGCGAACACTTCAGCGCAACTCCTTGCGCCAGACCGACTTCAACCCCGACCACGTGTCATCGATCGCGCACACCTTCACGTCGACCAAGGAGGTCGCGAGGATGGCCGCCCGGACGACGTCGCCCGTGAGTTCGGTCGGCACCTTTGCCGCCTTCTTCGGCCACGCGATCCACACGGCGCGGTCGGGGTGGACGACCGGGACGACGGCGGCCAGTGTCTCTGCGAGGTGGGCGCGTTCGGTCTCGAAGGCGATGACGACGCCCGGTGACCCCTCGAGGTCGGACGGCGACGCGCTGAAGGTCACCTCGGCGGGCAGGTCGGTGAGCAACGAGCGAAAGCCGTCGGGCTCACCGATCACCACGACCGTGTCACCCGCACGGATGCCGAGCTTCCGCGCGAGTGGCGTTCCCGAATACCCGGCGGTCATCGGAACATCCTGGCACGCGTGGTCAGGTCCGCCATTCGGCGACGAGGAACGCGCCCAGCCCGGCGGGGTCGAGCAGCGCCTCGGCTTCACTGATTCGGCTGCGCATCTTCATGGCCTCGAGTCCGGGCCGGGCGGCCTGCTCGGCCCAGATGCGCTTGCCCTCCTCGACGAGATCGTCGATGCCGCTGCGTTGGAGGAACTGCGATTGTGATCGGATCGCATCGCACTCCGGCAGTTGATCGAACGGGACGTCGATCGTGATGTCCTGTGTCCCGGGGCCCGCCAGGTAGTGGTCGCCGCGCTCGTTGTCGCGGTAGGTGCGCAGCCAGTCCCTCCAGGGACGACCGGCGAGCATGGCAGTGCGGGCGGCGCCGTAGTCGATGGCGATGACCGATCCGACGCGGACGAGTGCTCGCGCATCGGTGACGAATGCAGCGGCACGGCCGACGAGCGGTGCTCGCGATCCGAACGTCGGGTTGGTGGGGAGCACCGAGGGCATCGGGTCGAACGGTGCGCTCAGCACTTCGACGAACTGGCCCGTGGCGTCGACGTCGACGAACGCCTCACGCCACGCCTGGTCGAACACGGCGAGCCGGAACGGCAGATTGTCGAGGAGTTCGTTGGCGATCACGACACCGTCGATCGGGACCGAGGGCATCCCGGCCACCGACTCGATCCCGTCCGGGTGCCGTTCGCGCTGGGCGTCGGAGATCTCCACGGCGACGTAGCGCAGCGCGTCGCCACACTTCGGGCGGGCGGCGAGCACCGTGCGGGCGAGTGTGCCGGGTCCGGCGCCGGCATCGACGACGGTGAACTCGTCGGGACGACCGATTCGCTCCCACTCGGCGTCGAGGTGTCGAGCGACGACCGCTCCGAACAACGGTCCGACCTCCGGTGATGTCAGGAAGTCCCCACGCCGGCCGGCAGACCCCCCGTCAGCTCGCGTGTAGAACCCGAGTTCCCCGTACAGCGCCAGCTCCATGAAGCGTTCGAACGGAATCGGCCCCGTGTCGGCGATCGCCGACCTGATCTCCTCAGTCACCGGACAGAGCCCGGGCCCACGTCAGACCCAAACCAGGCCCAACCCGTCGGGCCGCCCGCGCAGCACCGACGAAGCAGCCATCAACATGAGGCGGGATCAGATGTGGGGAGCGCAAGGAAACCGACGAGGACGCTGCCTCCGGGCAGCGACGAGTTCGGTTGAGGAAGCGATCGCCGCATCTGGCCCGCCTCATGGGCCCGCCCTACCCGGAAAAGGCGCCGGTGAGGGCGTCGAGGGCACCGACTCGGGCGACGAGGTTCGGCAGGACGCCGACCACGATGGTGCCGACGACGGTGATGGCCAGTGCAGCGATGATCGGTGCGGGCGGCTTGACCGGGGTGACGTCACCGTCGGGGGCGTCGTCCATCCAGACGACGCGCAGCACCCGCATGTAGTAGGCCGCAGCGATCACGGTGTTGACCGCGGCGATCGCGGCGAGCACGTAGGCCGCGGTGGTGCCGGCGTCGAGGACCGCCTTGAAGGCGTTGAACTTGGCGAACCATCCGCCGAGCGGCGGGATGCCCGCGAGCGAGGCGAAGAAGATCGTCATCGCGACAGCGAGCCCTGGGGCGTAGCCGAACAGACCACCGAACGAGGAGATCTCGCCGCTGTGGGTCTTGCGCGACACGGCGATCACGATGGCGAAGGCGCCGAGGTTCATGAAGGCGTAGACGAGCAGGTACACCATCACGGCGTTCATCGCGGAGCCCGTTGCTTCGGGGTTGCCGGCGAAGGCGAGCGGCATCAGGATGAAGCCGCCCTGGCTCACCGAGGAGTAGGCGAGCATGCGCACGATGTTGGTCTGGCGCAGCGCCAGCACGTTGCCGATCGTCATGGTCAGCGCGGACATCACCCAGAGCAGCGGCTCGTAGACATCGTCGGCACCGGGGAAGGCGATGAAGATCAGCGTCATCAACGCCACGAAGCCGGCCGCCTTCGAGGCGACGGAGAAGAACGCGGTCACCGGGGTCGGCGCACCCTCGTAGACGTCGGGTGCCCACTGATGGAACGGGACGGCGGACACCTTGAAGGCGAAGCCACAGATGACGAACACGACGGCCACGACTTCGAGGCCGATGAGTTCACCGTCGAGCAGTGATGCGCCGATGTCGGTGAGCAGGGTCGAGCCGGTCGCACCGAAGAGCAGGCTCATGCCGTACAGCAGCACCGCTGAGGCGAACACGCCCATCAGGTAGTACTTCACGCCGGCTTCGTTGGACTTGCGGTTGCGCTTGTTCCAGGCGGCCATCATGTACGACGGGATCGAGAGCAACTCGAGGGCGACGAAGATGCTGACGAGGTCGCGAGACGACGCCATCATGACCATGCCGAGCACGCTGCACAGCAGCAGCACGTAGAACTCGCCCTGGTAGTAGCCGTGTTCTTCGAGCTCGGTCTGGCTGAGCAGCACGATCACGTAGGCGACGAGCAGGAACAGCCCCTTGAGGACCAGCGAATAGTCGTCGATCACGTAGCGACCGTCGAACAGCGATCGTGTGTCGTCGCCGATCACGGCGAGCGTGACGACGGGGACGAACGCGGCGAGCAGCACGAATCCGGAGATGGTGGCGACCATCCACTTCTTGGACTCGGAGAGCTGCATCTCGAGCAGCAGCACGAGGTTGATCCCGAGCGCGATGATCAGTTCTGGCGCGAGCGCGTGCCAGTCGATCGTGGGCGGGGTCCATTCCCCGGCCTGGGCGAAGAGCGTGGCGAGCATCAGGGCAGGGATTCTCCGAGGCGGCTGACCATCTCGGTGACAGCGGGATCAAAGACCTTGAACATCAGCTGCGGGTAGACGCCGAACACGACGATGGCGATGAGGAACGGGGTCCAGGCAATCCACTCGAGCGTGGTGACGTCCTCGATCTCGTCGTGGTCGTCATGATCGTTGGCGGCCGAGCTCAAGGAGTGGGCGACGCCATGACCGGTGCCCTTGCCCGAGAACTCTTCGCTCGGCTCACCGAAGGCGGTGCGCTGGAAGAGCCACAGGAGGTAACCAGCAGCGAGGACGGTGCCGATGGCAGCGATCACCATCAGCGTGCGGTACAGCGGCTCGCTCAGACCGAAGCCCGGCTCGTAGGCCGACAGGATCGCAGGGAACTCGCCCCAGAATCCGGCGAGGCCCGGCAGTCCGAGCGATGCCATGGCGGCGAAGCCCATGATCCAACCGAGTCGCGGTGCCTGCACGAGGATGCCGCTGAGGCGCTTGATCTCGAGCGTGTGGTAGCGGTGTTTGACCGATCCGGCGACGAAGAAGAGCATCCCGGTGATGAGGCCGTGGGCGACCATGCCGAACAGGGCGGCGTTGATGCCGAACGTCGTGAGCGTCGAGATGCCGAGCATCACGAAACCCATGTGCGCGACCGACGAGAACGCGATCAGACGCTTCATGTCGGTCTGGGCGAGACAGCCGAGCGCTCCATAGATGATGCCGATCACGGCGAGGATGCCGATGACGGGCGCCCATTCGAGGGCTCCTTCGGGCAGCATCGGGATGGCGATGCGGACGAAGCCGTACGTACCGAGCTTCAGCAGGATGGCAGCCAGGATGACCGAGCCCTGCGTGGGCGCCTGGGTGTGGGCGTCGGGCAGCCAGGTGTGGAACGGGAACATCGGCACCTTGACGGCGAAGCCGAGGAACATGCCGGCGAAGATCCAGACCTGGACGTCGTGGGGGATGCTCGCGCCGGCTTCGATCAGGTGAGCGAACCCGAAGCTCTCCGCACCGGTCTGGAAGAACAGTGCGAGGAAGGCGACCAGCATGAAGGCCGATCCGAACATCGTGTAGAGGAAGAACTTGAGCGAGGCGTACTTGCGCTGCTCGCCGCCCCACACGCCGATCATGAAGAACATCGGCAGCAGGACGACTTCGAAGAAGACGAAGAAGAGGATCAGGTCCTGTGCGATGAACGTGCCGGCCATACCGGTCTGCAGCACGAGCATCAGGATGTAGAACGCCTTGGGGTTGCCCGCGTCGGGCATGTTGTCCCAGGAGTAGATCATCACCAGGAAGGTGACGGCCATCGACAGGAAGTACAGCGGCAGGCTGATGCCGTCGAGTCCGATCGTGTAGTTCGAGTGGATCACGGGGATCCATTCGGCGTCGACGAAGAACTGCAGCGTCGCCGATTCGCCGTAGTCGAAGGCGAAGAGCGTCACCACGCCGACGGCGAGGGTGGCTCCGGCGGTCACGATGCCGATGAGCTTGTGCGTGGCCTCCTCGGTGCGCGGGATGAACATCATCACGAGCACGCCGACGAGCGGCAAGAAGGTGCCGACGCTCAGCAGCCAGTTCTGATCAGTGAGAGTTTCCATGGTTCAGAGTTGCTTTCAGCTCACGGTGACGAGGACGAGGACGATGGCGCCGACAGCGGCAGCGCCGAAGAGCAGCGCGCCATACTGGGACACCTTGCCCGATTGGACGGGTTGCATTGCGTGGCCAGCGCCCGAGGCCGCCTTGCCGGATCCGTTGACAGCGCCATCGACCAACTTCTGGTCGATGTTGTCGTAGACCCATTCGCCGGTCTGGCGGGTGGTCGTGCCGACCTTGTTGACGGTGGCATCGATCACGTTCTGGTTGAGCCAGTTCGTGGCCTTGGCGATCGGGTGGGCGACCGCTCGGACGATGATGTTCTCGTAGAGCGCATCGAGGTAGTACTTGTTCTTCAGGAACAAGAAGCCACCGCGCAGGATCCGAGAACGCTCGGTGAGCCCGACGAGGTGCTTGTTGCGGCGCCCGTAGAACGCCACGTTGAAGGCGATCGCGACGAGGTAGCCAATGGCGACGACGGCGAGCGACAACAGGATCTTCGCCATGGTCGGCTCGGCGTGGGTGACCGACGGGAAGAAGCAGGCGGTGCCGGCCTCGGGGGTGTCGAAGCCGCAGCCGGAGTGGTGGCCACCCTCGTCGTCGGCGGCGTGTCCGTCCTCGCCCTCGTCGGCCGACGGGGTGAGGCTGACCGATTCTCCCGGTCCGGTCGCCAGGTACGCATCGATGACGACGGCGGTGGGGCGTGGCTCGACGTAGGTCTTGATGTGTTCGTACTCCTCGCCGAGCGGTGTCGGGTTGAAGAAACCGCCGACGAAGGCGAACACGGCGAGCAACACGATCGGGACGAGGATCAGCGGGCCGGACTCGTGCGGACCGTGCGAATCGTGGCCGTCGTGGCCGTCGTGGCCGTCGTGGCCGTCGTGGCCGTCGTGGCCGTCATGATCGCCATGGCCGGCCCCATCGTCGCCGTGGCCGGCCTGGGCGTTGGCGGCGGCGCTGAGCGAGCGCGGCTCGGGAGCTCCGACGGTGAGGGTCTCCATCTCGTGTTCTTCGGCGTGCTCCTCGTCAGCGTGGTGCTCGCCGGCGGCAGCGCCGCGGGCCTCACCGAAGAACGTGAGGTAGGTCGCCCGCGTCATGTACATCGCCGTCAGCGCCGCACCGAACAGGGCGGTCCACATCAGGAACGTGTAGCCGTTGTTGCCGACGTTGTCGATGATCTCGTCCTTCGACCAGAACCCGGCGAACGGGAACACGCCGGTGAGGGCGAGCGTCGAGACGCACCAGGCGGCGAACGTGACGGGCATCTTCTTGCGGAGCCCGCCCATGTCCTTCTTCATGTCGAAGGAGTGGTGCGATCCGGAGTGGCTGACGGAGCCAGCACACAGGAAGAGACAACACTTGAAGAAGGCGTGGGTGAAGATGTGGAAGACAGCGGGCAGCCATGCGCCGGTGCCGAGGCCCAACATCATGTAGCCGAGCTGCGAGACCGTGGAGTACGCCAACACCTTCTTGATGTCGTCCTGCACGAAGGCGAGCAGCGCGGCGATGATGATCGTGATCGCACCGATGATGGCGATCATCGACAGCCCGTTGGTGCCGATGTTGAAGCCCTCCCAGAAGACCGGGTAGATGCGGGCGACGAGGAAGACGCCGGCCACGACCATGGTCGAGGAGTGCAGCAGCGACGACACGGGCGTCGGGCCGGCCATGGCGTCGGGCAGCCAGGTGTGCAGCGGGAACTGACCGGACTTGCCGATGCAGGCGATGAACAGCGCGACCGCCCCCCAGAGGAGGAACTGGCTGTTGGCTTCGCCCGACAACGCCCATGCCTGGATGGCGGCGATGTTGAACCCGTTGCTGTCGAGGTTGTCGACCGCCCACTGGTTCGCCCCGAAGAAGATGATCGAGGTGCCCACGAGGAGGCCGACGTCACCGACACGAACGGTGAAGAAGGCCTTGAGTGCGGCGCGGCTGTTCGCGTCCTCTTCCCACCAGTGCCCGATCAGCATGAAGGAGCAGAGGCCCATGATCTCCCAGCCGAGGATCAGCTGGACCATGTTCTCGGCCATCAGCATGATCATCATGCCGCCCGAGAAGAGGGTGAGTGCGGCGAAGAAGTGGGTGTACCGGCGATCGTCTCGGACGTAGTCGATGCTGAAGATCTGCACGAGCAGCGAGATGAATGCCACGAGTGTCAGCAGCAAGATGGCGAGACCGTCGACGCTCGAGCCGATGCCGAACTCGAGTCCGGAGTTCTGCCACCAGACCCACGTGCGCACGACGGGTTCGATGAACGGCTCTGCGTGGCCGTCCTCGGCCGCACGCGGCAGCGTCCGTCCGAAGGCGTGGAGGACGTTGGAACTCTCGTCGCCGGAGTTCGTCCGCTGGATCCACTGGACACAGTTGCCGAGACCGATGACGAGCGCGGCCGCCATCGAGACGAGCCCGATCTCGGCGCCCTTCATCGGCAGCTTCTTGCCGAAGGCGATGATGATGGCGAATCCGATGACCGGGATCAGACCGATCAGCCAGGCGTTCTCGAGGAACCAGCCGGAGGAGAGGTGGAGGGCGTCTGCAGCGAGCATGTCAGCCCTTCATTTCCGACAGGTCGTCGAGAGCGATCGTGCGGCGGTTGCGGTAGATCATCAGCACCATGGCGAGGCCGACGCCGACTTCGGCGGCGGCGATGGCGATCACGTAGAGCGCGAACACCTGGCCGTCGATGCTGCCGTTCATCAACGAGAACGCGATGAGGTTGAGGTTGACCGAGTTCAAGATGAGCTCGATCGACATCAGCACCATCACCGCGTTGCGGCGGGCGATGACGCCGTACACGCCGATGCAGAACAGCACGGCGGCGAGGAGGAGGAAGTTCACGGTGAGCATGTCAGTTGGCGATCAGTCTTTGCGGGCCAGGACGATGGCGCCGATGGCGGCGGCGAGCAGGACGAACGACAGCGCCAGGAACGGCAGTAGGTAGATCGACAGGAACTGGTCGCTGATGGCTTCGGTCGGGGCGGGACCACGGTCGGGCAGCACGTCGTCGCCGAACGCGTCGATGATCACCCAGGCCATCAGGCCGAGCAACACGATCGCGACGGGGATGCCGAGCGCCCAGCCCTTGTTGTTCAGGCCGGTCTCCTTGCCGATCTGGGCACGGGTGAGCATGATGCCGAAGAGGAACAGCACCATCACGGCACCGATGTAGACGAGCACCTGCGACACGGCGACGAACTCGGCTGCGGCGAGGATGTACTGCGCGGCGATGCCGGCGAGCACGATCACCAGCCACAGGGCGGCGTGGACGACGTTCTTGGTCGTGACGACGGACAGGGCAGCCACGATCATCACGAACGCGATGATGCCGAAGCCGACGTTCTGGGCGACGTTGACGCCCTCGGTGGCGAGCAGACCCATCACTTCTTCTCGGCTCCCGCTTCGAGCTCCGGCGCCTCGGGGACGGTCTCCATCCACTCGCCGAGCTTGTCCTTGTCGTGCAGCAGGTCGGCGATCTTCGGCTCGGAGTACTCGTACTCGGGGCTCCAGAACAGCGCATCGAACGGGCAGACCTCGACGCAGATGCCGCAGTACATGCACAGCGCGTAGTCGATGTCGAAGCGGTCGAGGTGATTGACCTGGCGCGGGTTGCCACCGGCACGGCGTGGCGGAGCGAGCTGCTTGTGACCCTCGATGTAGATGCACCAGTCGGGGCACGAACGAGCGCACAGCATGCACGCGGTGCAGTTGCCCTCGTGGAGCGCGATGACGCCACGAGCGCGGATCGGCGGGGCTTCCTTCTCGTGCGGGTACTGCACCGTGGCAGCACCGTCGACGACGGTGTCCTTCAGGATCCCGAGCGTGACGCCCAGACCCTTGAACAGGCCCTTTCCTGGGATGTTGGGCTTCTCGGGCATCAGAACGCCACCTTCAGGATTGCGGTTGCAGCGGTGTTCGCGAGGGCCAGCGGGATGAGGAACTTCCAGGCGAAGGTCTGCAGTTGGTCTTCACGGAAACGGGGGAAGCTGAAGCGCACCCACATGATGATGAACGTCAGCACCATCATCTTGGTGAACATGATCAGCGGTCCGGCGACGTTCATCCAGTTGTCGACGTCGTTGATCGAGTCCCAACCGAACCACTCGAACGGGATGCCCCAGCCGCCGAGGAAGAGCACCGAGGCGATCAGTGCGAACACGCCGGCGGTGGCGAACTCGGCGATGAAGAAGATGAGGAAGCGGAAACCCGAGTATTCGGTCATGTAGCCCGACACGAGTTCGGATTCGGCGATCGGCATGTCGAACGGCGGCTGCGTGAGCTCGGCCTGCACGGCGACCATGAAGATCAGGAACCCGACGAACTGGGTGAGCACGTACGGGTTGCCGATGCCCGCGAACCCGAAGATCTCGCCAGTGTTCTGGGCGACGACGATGTCCTGCATGTTCATCGAGCCGGCCTGGATGACGACGCCGAGCGTGGCGAGGACCATCGGCAGTTCGTAGGCGATCAGCTGGCCGGCGGCGCGCAGGCCACCGAGCAGGGAGTACTTGTTGGCACTGGCCCACCCGGCGACCAGGATGCCGAGCACGCTGACCGAGGCGACGGCGAGTGCGTAGTAGATGCCGAGCGAGAAGTTCGTGAACCAGGCGTCGGGGCCGAAGGGGACGGCCGCGACCAGCAGGAACGTCGACAGCAGCACGATGAGCGGCGCCATCTTGAAGATGCGGTGATCGGCGGCCTCGGGGGCGAGGTCCTCCTTCTGCATCCACTTGCCGACTTCGGCGACGAGCTGCAACGACCCGAACGGACCGGCCTCCATCGGGCCGAGACGGCTCTGCATGAACGACATCATCTTGAACAGGAAGACGTACACGATCGTGCCGGCAGGCAGCAGCACCGCGACGAGGCCACCGACGACGCGCAGCAGCGACTGTCCCCAGTAGGGAATTTCAATGGCGAGCTGGATCATCGATCGATGTCACCCAGGATGAAGTAGAGGCTGGCGAGGATCGTGATGATGTCAGGGACGTACACGCCCTTGAGTGCCCATGGCACGATCGAGATGTTGTTGAAGCTCGCCGAGCGGATCTTGACGCGGAACGGCCCCAGGTCGCCCTTGGAGACCACGTAGTAGCCCATCTCGCCGAGTGGGTTCTCCGTCGACACGTAGGCCTCGCCCTCGGGCACCTTGATGATGCGAGGGACCTTGGTCATCACGGGCCCGGCCGGGATCTGGTCGAGCAGCTGCTCGACGATCTTGCACGACTCCCGGGTCTCCTGCAGGCGAACCCAGCAGCGGGCCCAGCTGTCACCGTCGGGGTGTGTCCAGACCTTCCAGTCGGCCTTGTCCCAGGCCATGGCGATGTCCTGGTCGCGGCGCAGGTCGTAGTCGACGCCGCTGGCACGCAGGTTGGCGCCCGACAGGCCGTAGTCCTTGGCGATGTCGGCAGGGATCACGCCGATGCCGCGGGTGCGGCTCTGGAAGATCTCGTTGCCGAACAACAGATCCTCGATGATGTCGCAGAACTCGCGGAGCTTGACCATCACCTGGCGGGTCTCGTCGATCCAGCCCTTCGGGAGGTCCTTGTACAGGCCACCGATGCGGTCGAAGTTCGGGTGGAACCGCCCGCCGGTGGCGCTCTCGATCAGGTTGAGCACGTACTCACGGTCACGGAATGCGAGGAAGACCGGGGTGACGGCGCCCATCTGCACGCCGAGGTCGCCGAGGAACAACCCGACGTTGGCGATGCGGGACAGCTCGAACAGGATCGTGCGGATGACCTGGGCCCGTGGCGGCGCCTCGACCTCCATCAGCTTCTCGGCCGCGAGGATGAACGGCACTTCGTTGGCGAAGCTGCCGAGCCAGTCGATGCGGTTGATCAGCGTCGTGACCTGCGGGAACGTGCGGACTTCGGTGAGCTTCTCGTAGCCGCGGTGCATGTAGCCACACGACGGCTCGGCCCACACGACCTGCTCGCCGTCGAGACGGCAGATGATGCGCAGCGTGCCGTGCGTGGCGGGGTGCTGCGGGCCGATGTTGAGGGTCATGCCCTCGGTCTCGAGCTCGACGTTCAGTCGGGCATCGGCGGCCTGGCTGGCGATGTAGCTGAGTTGCTGACGTTCGCTCAAGACCGTCATGACGCGTCCTCACTCGGGGTCTCGGCCGCTGTCTCTGCGGGTGCCTCGGACTCGTCCTTGGCGGGCATGGGCTCGACGTCGACGATGCCGGGCCACGGCTTGATCATCCGGGCCAACAGCGGGAAGTCCTTGCGGAGCGGGTGTCCCTCGAAATCGGTCGGCAGGTACATGTTGCGCAGGTCGGGGTGGCCGTTGAAGCCAATTCCGTACATCTCGTGGCATTCGCGCTCGTGCCAGTTCGAACCGGCGAACACGCTCGACCACGAATCGATCACCGGCGCGTCGTCGGGGACGTCGGCCTTGATGGTGACGCCGACGTGGCGGTCGAGGTCGGTGAGTCGGGCGAAGACCTGCATGCGGGTCTCGCCGCCGGTGACTCCCTGGCGGATCTCGGTGTCCGGCTCGGTCGGCTCGGCGGTCGGGTCCTCCTCGCCCTTCCCGTATGGCGACGGCATCCAGTCGATGCCCGACAGCCAGCTGAAGAACGTGAAACCAGCGGCCTTCAACGCCACGGCGGTGTCGCGCCAGGCGTCGGTGCGGACGCGGATCCAGAGATCGTCGTTCGGCGCGATGTGGGTGTCGATGATCGCGTCGCCGATACGGGAGCGCAGATCGTCGATGATTCCTTCGCGGAGGCCGTCACCTGGGAGCGCGGCGACGTCGGTCTGCTGTTCGGTGTCACTCAATGGGGCCACCGCCCACCACGATCGGTTCCGGGGCGGGCGCGGCCGGCTGCGACTCGAGCAACGCGTCCTGACGGGCTGCCTCACGGGTGATCGCCTGCCGGTTGGTGAGTTCGTCGCCACGCCACTTGGCGGCCATGTCCTCGTTCTTGATTCGCTGCTGCAACAGCACGACACCTTCGAGCAGTGCTTCGGGGCGGGGCGGGCAGCCGGGAACGTAGACGTCGACGGGAATGATCTGGTCGACGCCCTTGGTGACCGAGTAGCTGTCCCAGTACGGGCCGCCGCAGTTGGCGCACGAACCCATCGAGATGGCGTACTTCGGCTCGGGCATCTGTTCCCAGAGA
>JBAWHL010000075.1:0-6811 GCA_049593815.1 Ilumatobacteraceae bacterium
CCGGCATGACGACGGCCGGCCTGCTGCGCGATGCCGACGTCGCCATGTACGAGGCCAAGCGGGCGGGCAAGAGCCAGATCAAGATCTTCGATCCGGCGATGCGGTTGTCGGCGACGCGCCACCTGGAGTTCCGCAGCGACCTCGCGAGCGCGATCGACCGAGATCAGTTCCGGCTCGTGTTCCAGCCGATCGTCGATCTGGCGACCCGGCGAGTCGTCGGCGCCGAAGCCCTGCTGCGCTGGCATCACCCGACTCGCGGCGCGGTGGCACCGAGCGAGTTCATCCCGATCGCTGAACGGGCCGGGTTGATCATCCCGATCGGGAAGTGGGTGCTCGAACACAGCGTGCAGGCAGCTGCCCGCTGGCAGGCGAACGGGCCTCAACAGGTCAGTGTCAACGTGTCCGCGTTGCAGATCCGGTCACCCGACTTCGTCAGCCACGTCGAGGCCGCGCTTGCAGCGAGTGGCCTCGATCCGCACCGGTTGACCCTCGAGATCACCGAGACCCTGCTGGTCGAAGAGATCGAGTCGGCGTCGAGCAACCTTGCCGAACTGCGTGCACTTGGTGTACTCATTGCGATTGATGACTTCGGAACCGGGTACTGCTCGCTGTCGTATCTGCAGCGGTTCCCGGTCGACGTCGTGAAGATCGACCGACAGTTCGTCGACGAGCTCGATGACCCCTCCAGCCGCACCAGCCTCGCCGAGATGATCCTGCACCTGACGTCGGGTCTCAAGGTGAAGAGCGTCGCGGAGGGCATCGAACGGCCGGCCCAGTTGAAGGCGCTGACGGATCTCGGATGTGACCTCGGGCAGGGCTATCTGCTGTCGGGCCCACTCGAGTCCGACGAGCTCGATCGCCGCTTCGGTATCGTCTGACCAGATGCGCATCGGCATCGTCTGCCCATACAGCCTGACCGTGTACGGCGGCGTCCAGGCCCAGGTTCTCGGACTCGCTCGCGAGTTGCGCGGGCGCGGGCACGAGGCGCGCGTCCTCGGCCCCTGTGACGGCCCGCCGCCGGAGAGTTTCGTGACGCCGCTCGGCAACTCGCTGCCGCTCGCGGCGAACGGCTCGATCGCCCCGTTGGCCCCCGACGCGTCCGCAGCACTGCGCACGATCAGAGCGCTGCGCGACGAGGCCTTCGACGTCGTGCACCTGCACGAACCGCTCGCCCCGGGGCCGACCTCGACCGCGCTCATGGTCCATTCGGCCCCCACCGTCGCGACGTTCCACGCGGCGGGCAGCTCGGCCAGCTACCGGTTGCTGCAGCCGGCGCTTCGCCGCCTGATCAACCGGATCGATCACAAGGTCGTGGTCTCCAAGGATGCGTTGGCCCTGGTGCGCGGACATCTCGGCGGCGAGTACGAGGTGCTGTTCAACGGCGTCGAGATCGACGAGATTCGCAGCGTCCCCGCGTGGGATCGACCTCCCGACGGCCCTCCGGTCGTCTTCTTCTGTGGGCGACACGAGGACCGCAAGGGGCTGCGCATCCTGATCGAGGCCGTCGAGCGGTCCTCGACGCCAATCGAGGTCTGGATCGCGAGCAGCGGACCCGACACAGCGGAACTGACCAGGCGCACCGACGGGGACGAACGCTTCCACTGGCTCGGACGGATCGCCGACGTCGAGAAGTTCGCCCGGTTGCGTGCCGCTGACGTGTTCTGCGCGCCGTCGTTGGGCGGCGAATCGTTCGGGGTCGTGCTCATCGAAGCGATGGCCGCCGGAACGACGGTGGTCGCCAGCTCACTCGACGGCTACCGAAACGTCGCCACGCACGACGTCGATTCCCTGCTTGCCGAGCCCGGCGACGTGGACGCGCTGCTCGCGGCGTTGCAGGTGGCGTTGACCGACAGCGAACGGGTCGACCGGATCAGGGCGACGGCGTCAGCACGTGCCGATCGCTTCGCGATGACGGCGCTCGCCGACCGGTACATCGAGATCTACGAGCGGCTGCTGACCGCCCGCAGCATCGCCGGCTGAGCCGAGGGCGATCCCGTAGAGTGAGTGTGTGATTCCCCTACTCATCGTGATCGCGGTCGTCGTGATCCTCGTGCTGTTCTCGATCGCGTCGTACAACGGGCTCGTCTCGCGGCGCAACCAGGTCGACAACGCCTGGTCGCAGATCGACGTGCAGCTCAAGCGCCGCATCGATCTCGTCCCCAATCTCGTCGAGACCGTCAAGGGCTACGCCGCCCACGAGCGAGAGACGCTCGACGCCGTGATCACCGCTCGCAACGCGGCGATGACCGCACCCGACACGCCCCATGCGCAGGCCGAGGCCGATGGTGCTCTCACGGGGGCATTGCGCCAGCTGTTCGCGCTCAGCGAGGCCTACCCCGACCTCAAGGCGAACCAGAACTTCCTCGCGTTGCAAGAGGAGTTGACCGCCACCGAGGGCCGGGTTGCCTACGCCCGCCAGTTCTACAACGACAGCGTGCTCGGCTATCACAACAAGCTCGACACGTTCCCGACGGTGCTCATCGCGAAGATGTTCGACTTCGCGCATCGCGAGTACTTCGAGGCCGACGAGCAGGCACGCACCGTGCCGACCGTCGAGTTCTGATTCGGCCGCCCGATGTTTGAGCTCATCAAATCGAACAAGCGCCGCAGCGTCGCGCTCGTCACCGTCTTCGTCCTGATCGTGGCCCTCGTCGGTGCAGCCATCGGCGCACTCGTCGGCAACGGCATTCTGTTCACGCTGATCGCCCTGGTGATCAGTGGAGCGATCGCGTTCACCTCGTACTGGAAGGCGGACAAGATCGCCCTCTCGGTGAGCCGCGCCCGGCCCGCGCCCGAGGAGGAGTTCCAGCGGCTGCACAACCTGGTCGAGGGCCTCTGCATCGCCGGTGGGCTCCCGAAGCCGGCGGTCTACGTCATCGACGACCCGGCACCGAATGCCTTCGCCACCGGCCGCAACCCGAATCACGCGGCGATCGCCGTGACGACAGGACTGCTCGAGAAGCTGAACCGTGTCGAACTCGAGGGCGTGGTGGCTCACGAGCTGAGTCACATTCGCAACTACGACATCCTCGTGTCGACGCTGGCCGTGACCATGGTCGGTGCGGTCGCGCTGATGACCGACCTCGCGATCCGCACGATGTGGTGGAACGGCGGTCGAGTGGCGCGTCGCGGCGACCACGCCAACAGCACGAATCCCTTGGCGTACGTGGGCATCGTCCTGCTGGCGTTCGCGCCGATCGTGGCCAAGTTGATGCAGTCGACGATCTCCCGACGCCGCGAGACGCTCGCCGATGTCAGTGCATGCCAGTTGACCCGGTACCCGCCGGGACTGATCTCCGCCCTGGAGAAGTTGCAGGCGGACACCACGGTGACGCACGCCGCCTCCACGGCTACGGCACACTTGTGGATCGAGCAGCCCATGAGTGGCGTCGGCGACGACGGCAAGCTGGGCGGCATCCACAACCTGTTCAACACCCACCCGCCGCTCGAAGAGCGCATCGCCTTGCTGAGAGAACTCTGATGAAACTGATCCGCCCCGTCGCCGCTCTTGCGGCGTTGGCCTTCATCGCCGCTGCGTGCGGCGGTGGCGGCGACGATTCTGCACCGACCACCGAGTCGACGACGACCACGTCGACCACCACCACGGTGAAGGCAACCACCACGACCGCCGAGACGACGACGACCACGACGGTCCCCGAACCGACGATTCGGCAACCGCTCACCGGCACCCCGCTCGAGAACGCCGACGAGATTCTCCAACGAGCGGCGCTCGTCGCCAAGATCGACAACAACCCCGCTGCAGTCCGCAATCACAGCGGGCTCGGCGTCGCGGACATCGTGTACGAAGAAGTCGTCGAGGGTCGCACCACCCGGTTCGCCGCGGTGTTCCACTCGCAGGGGTCCGATCCGATCGGTCCGATCCGTTCGGGTCGTACGCAAGACGTCAACCTGTTCACGTCGTACAACTTCCCGCTGTTCGTCTGGAGCGGCGGCAACGGCAACGTGACGAGGGCGATCAACGACTCGGACCTGATCAACATGGGTCCGAACAATGCGTCGGGGTACTACCGCGGCGCGGGCAGTGCGCCACACAACCTCTACACGAGCACCGACAACATCTGGTTCCAGACCCCCGAGGATCAGCCCGGCCCACCGCCGCCGCAGTTCACGTACCTCGAAGAGGGCGAGGAGTTCGCGGGAGCGCCGTCCGCTGGTGTGCAGGCACGGATCGGCAGCGAGAGCGTCGAATGGACCTGGAATCCCGAGTTCGGCAAGTTCGATCGGTCGCAGCGTGGAAGCGCCCACGACGACAACGTGACGGGACGCATCCGCTCGACGAACGTCATCGTCATGGGCGTCGACTACCGGCCGAGCGTCGCCGACGCCCGGAGCCCGGAGGCCCAGACCCTCGGCGAGGGTCCGGTGTGGATCTTCAGCAACGGGACGGCCATCGAGGGTGTCTGGCGGCGCGAATACCCGATCTTCCCGATCGAGTACTTCGATCTCGACGGCGAGAAGATCCCGCTGCAGCCCGGCAACACCTGGGTGGAACTGGCCGACAACGACGACGTGGCCGAAGGTCGCATCGTCGTGCTGCCGGCGACCTGACCGCGGCGTGGCGTCGCCGTTGATTCCGTCGGAATCGATCCGCGGGAAACGCCACGGCGAAAGTACGCTGGCGACATGAGCGAGAGTCGCAGCACCGGTACCTTCCCCGTCAAGCGCGGCTTGGCCGAAATGATGAAGGGCGGCGTCATCATGGACGTCGTCACCCCCGAACAGGCCAAGATCGCCGAGGACGCGGGCGCCGTTGCGGTCATGGCGCTCGAACGAGTGCCTGCCGACATCCGCCGCGACGGTGGCGTCGCACGCATGAGCGACCCCGAGATGATCGAGGGAATCAAGGCCGCCGTGTCGATCCCGGTGATGGCCAAGGTTCGCATCGGCCACTTCGTCGAGGCACAGATCATCCAGGCGCTCGGCGTCGACTTCATCGACGAGTCCGAGGTGCTGACCCCCGCGGACGAGACACATCACATCGACAAGTTCGCCTTCGACGTGCCCTTCGTGTGTGGGGCGACGAACCTGGGCGAGGCCCTGCGTCGCATCTCCGAAGGTGCCGCCATGATCCGCTCCAAGGGCGAAGCCGGCACCGGCAACGTCGTCGAGGCCGTGCGCCACCTGCGCTCGATCATCGGTGACATCAAGAAGATCACCCAGGCCGACGCACCCGAGCTGTTCGAGTGGGCGAAGCGTCTCCAGGCGCCACTCCCGCTGATCCAGGAGATCGCCGAGACCGGCAAGCTGCAGGTTCCGCTGTTCTGCGCCGGTGGTCTGGCGACGCCTGCTGATGCTGCGCTCGCGATGCAGCTCGGCGCCGAGTCGGTGTTCGTCGGTTCCGGCATCTTCAAGTCCGAAGACCCGTCGCCGCGCGCCAAGGCGATCGTCGAGGCGACGACCCACTTCAACGACGCGGCCATCCTCGCCAAGGTGAGCCGTGGTCTCGGTGCCCCGATGACCGGCATCGAGATGGACGAGATCAACCAGCGATATGCCGAACGGGGCTGGTAGGCCACACACGGCCGACGTCGCGCTCACCGTCGGGGTCCTGGCCCTGCAGGGAGCGTTCACCGTTCATCAGCAGACGCTGCAGCGTCTCGGGGTCGCCGCACCACTCGTGCGGACGCCGAACGATCTCGCCGGACTCGACGGCTTGGTGTTGCCGGGCGGGGAGAGCACCACGATGTCGAGGTTGCTCGAGACGAGCGGCCTGTTCGACGAACTCAAGGGCGCGCTCCGCGACGGCCTGCCGATCTTCGGGACCTGCGCGGGCATGATCCTGTGCGCCACCGACATCGTCGACGGTCGCCCCGATCAACGCGGGTTCGATCTGATCGACCTGACGGTCCGACGCAACGGGTACGGGCGACAGCTCGACAGCTTCGAGGCCGACCTCGACGTCGAGGGCCTCACCGACTCGTTCCACGCGGTGTTCATCCGCGCTCCGTTGGTCGAGCGCATCGGCGACGACGTCGACGTCCTGGCGAGCCATGACGGCGTGCCTGTTCTGGTGCGCAGCGGAGGTTGTACGGTGGCGGCGTTCCATCCCGAACTCACCGACGACTCGCGATTGCATCAGCTCTTCCTCGAGACGATCCCATCCCCGACATCCCACAGCTGACCTGAGAGGCACGACATGTCCGGCCATTCCAAATGGGCAACGATCAAGCACAAGAAGGGTGCGGCCGACAAGGCCCGCGGCAAGTTGTTCGCGAAGCTCGCCCGCCAGATCGAAGTGTCTGCCAAGAGCGGCGGCGACGTCGACACCAACCCCACGCTGCGCACCGCGGTCCAGAAGGCCAAGGGCGCCCGGATGACCAACGAGGCGATCGATCGTGCGATCAAGCGTGGCACCGGCGACGACGACGGCGGCACGTACGAGAGCATCATGTACGAGGGCTATGCGCCGGGCGGCGTGGCGCTGATGATCGACGTGTTGACGGACAACCGGAACCGCACGGGCGCCGACATCCGCAACATCTTCTCCAAGCTCGGCGGTTCGCTGGCCGAGCCCGGTGCCGTTGGATGGCAGTTCGAGCGGCGTGGCGTGATCCTCACGGGCGGTGACGTCGACGAGGACGCGATCATGATGGCCGCGCTGGAGGCCGGCGCGGACGACGTGATCTCCGAGAGCGCCGGAACGTACCGGGTGATGACCGACCCGTCGATCGTCTACGACGTGCAGGCGGCGATCGAAGCGGCGGGAATCGAGGTGATCTCGGCTGATTCGCCGATGGTCTCGGAGAACCTGGTGCCGGTCACCGACGTCGGTGACGCGAAGGGGATCGTG
>JBAWHL010000076.1:0-2795 GCA_049593815.1 Ilumatobacteraceae bacterium
GGAGTAGGACGGCGGTGAAGGCCTCGATCGCCGTCGCGTTCGACAGCTCACCAGCGTCCAGTGGGCGACATCCGGGGAAGTCCTCCACGATGTCGCTGACGATCTGGACGGCGGCCGGATCGTCGCCACAGATCAGCACGTCGGAGTCGATCGGGTCGTCGATGTGGCCGAGTTCGGTCGCTGGGAGGTGGTGGAACGCGGCGACGATGCGACAGCGCGGCACCGCTGCCTGGACGTGTGCCGCCACGCTGCCGCGAGGTGTCACGAGCGGCTGGAACTCCTTGTTCACACGTACCAACGCGTTGGCCATGGACACCACGACCTTGCCGGCCATGGCGGCCTCGTTCTCCTGAGCCGTGCCTGCCGCCGAATCCCACGGCGTCGCGATGACGATCAGCTCGCACGCCGCGGCTCCCGCGTTGTCGCCGGCCTTCAACAGATCGGTGAGCTGTGGCCACTTGGCGACGAGTTCGTCTCGGACTTCCATCGCTCGGTACTTCGAGCGTGATCCGATGACGACCGTGTGTCCGATGCTTGCCAGTCGGGCCGCGAGGCCACTGCCTGCAGGTCCGGTACCGCCGAGAATGCCAATTCGCATGGCGACAGCGTGGCACAAGTACCCGCCGAATCGCGCATGAGGAGCGCCCAACCGTGACAGATCATCTACGGTCCCTGGAATGGGTCTCCTCGACGGCAAGAAGATCGTGATCACCGGCGTGCTCACCGACGCATCACTGGCATTCGGGGTGGCCCGGCTGGCCCGCGAAGAAGGGGCCGAGATCGTGTTGACGGGCGCCGGCCGCGCCCTCAAACTGACCGAACGCACCGCCCGCAAACTCGGCGAGGGCATCGAGGTGTTCGAGCTCGACGTCACCGTGCCCGAGCACGGTGTGGCGGTCCGCGAGGCACTCGAGGCGAAGTGGGGCCACGTCGACGGAGTGCTGCATGCGATCGGGTTCGCTCCCGAGGCGTGCCTCGGTGACGACTTCCTGCGCGCCACCTGGGACGACGTCGCGGTCGCGATGCACGTGTCTGCCTATTCGCTCAAGGCGTTGGCCGATGCGTTCCTTCCGTTGATGAGCGAGGGCGGTTCCTTCGTCGGTCTCGACTTCGACAACCGCCAGGCGTGGCCCGCCTACAACTGGATGGGCGTCGCCAAGTCAGCGCTGCAGTCGGTGTCGCGCTACCTCGCCAAGGAGGTCGGCCCGAAGGGCATCCGCTCCAACCTGGTCGCTGCCGGCCCGATCAAGACGATGGCTGCGAAGTCGATCCCCGGCTTCGCACTGTTCGAGGACACGTGGGACGTGCGCGCCCCGCTCGGCTGGGACGTGGCGAACTCCGAGCCGGTCGCCAGGGCATGCATCGCGCTGATGTCGGACTGGTTTCCCGCCACCACCGGCGAGATCATCCACGTCGACGGCGGCTACCACGCCATGGGCGCTTGACGCGTCAGGACGGGTCGGGTCGATTGGCGGCCTCGATCGCTGATCGGTCGTCGGCGGAGAGGCCGGCCGCAGCGAGGATCCGTTGCAGGATGGGCGACTTGGCCTCGATGTAGACGTCGATGTCGTCGGTCTCGGCCGCCAATCGTCGCTTGAGCGCGCCGTACTCGTCTCGCAGCGCGCCGTCTGCACGCAGGGCGTCGCGCACCGCGAGGTGATTGTGCAGCGCCACCGACCCGTCGACCACGACGTAGGTGTTCGTCCGGATCGAGCCCGCCGGCGCCCCCATCGCCCAGCGATCGACGATCCCCATCTCGCCGCGTGACTCGTACCCGATGGCCTCCAGCGCGCCGATCGCCGCCTCGACGTGCGGCCGCTCGACGACGATGTCGACGTCGATCACGGGCTTTGCCGCCAGCCCCGGCACGGACGTGCTCCCCACATGCTCGATTGCGAGGTGCGGCACCGCCCGCAACGCCACGGTGTACAGCGTCGCCAATTCGCCGAACCACGCCGCCCAACGCGGGTCGTACTCCACCACCTCGATCGCACCGGTCACCGCACCAACCGTAGCCACGAGTGCCCGGGTGAACCGCCTGGCCACGCCTGCGTCTTCGCCCGCTCGCCCACTCCGGCGGTACGGTCGATGGCGTGAACCGACTCGCTGACGAGACGTCTCCCTACCTGCGCCAACACCGTGACAATCCCGTCGACTGGTACCCGTGGGGCGCCGAGGCGTTCGAGGCGGCCAAGAGCCGCAACGTCCCGATGCTGTTGTCCGTCGGCTATTCGGCATGCCATTGGTGCCACGTGATGGCCCACGAGTGCTTCGAGGACCCCGAGGTCGCCGCCCAGATGAACGCCATGTTCGTCAACGTCAAGGTCGACCGCGAGGAACGACCCGACGTCGATGCGGTCTACATGGACGCGGTGCAGTCGATGACCGGGCGCGGCGGCTGGCCGATGACGGTCTTCATGACGCCCGATCGGGAGCCGTTCTACGGCGGCACCTACTTCCCGAAGGACAACTTCATGAAGTTGATGGACGCCATCGACGACGTGTACCGGAACAAGCCCGACGACGTCCGCCAGAACGTCGGGGCGCTCGTCAAGGCCATCGATGCCACCGCCACGCTCCAACCCGCGAAGGACAAGCCGAGCTTGGAGCAGCTGAACGCGGGACTCCAAGGCCTCGGACGGGCGTTCGACACTGAATGGGGCGGCTTCGGTCAGGCACCCAAGTTCCCGTCGACGTACCAACTCGACCTGATGCTGCTGGCCTACATGACCAACCAGGGCGATGGCCCCAAGCAGATCCTGCTGACGAGCCTCGACGCCATGTGCTCAGGCGGC
>JBAWHL010000077.1:0-2730 GCA_049593815.1 Ilumatobacteraceae bacterium
TAGCCGAGCAGTTCGGTGAGCACCGAACGGTTGTCCTCGCCGCGGTAGCGGGGAATGCCCGACACGCCGACATCGGGCGAGGCGCCGAATCGCCACGGAACGTTCGGGACGCGGACGACGCCACCGCTGCGGTCGTCGATGTCGACGACCGCACCGCGCTCACGTGCCCAGTCGGTCTCGGTCAGCTCTCCCGGCTGGCGCACTCGGCCCACGGCGAGTTGGTGCTCCGCGAACTGGCGCTCGAAGGTCTCGGCGTCGGCGATGGTCGCGGCGTGGTCGCGGATGATGGCCCGCAGTGCGTCGAAGTTCGCGAGCCGACTGGGCACGTCCGCGAACCGTGGGTCGTCGGCCAGCTCGGGTCTGCCCATGGCGGCGATGAAGAAGTCGAACGTGCCGCGCTCCGCCGGATGACCGCTGACGACGAGCGACTCGCCGTTGGCGACCGTGAGCACGAGGTAGTCGCCGGGACGGAAGCTGCGGATCCACTCCGGGCGGTCTTCGCCATCCCACAACGCGTCGTGCAGGTGCTCGTTGACGTAGAGCATCGTCTCGGCCATCGAGATGTCGAGCGCTTGGCCCTTCCCCGTTCGTTCCCGCTGGAACAGCGCGGCGAGCACCGCCGACGCGGCCTCCAGCGCCGTGTAGACGTCCGCGTGACTGTGTGGATCCTTGGAGAGCTCTCCTCCACGGGCGTTGCCCTGCGACGCGATGATGCCGGCCTCGGCCTCGACGACGGGTGCGTACGCGCGGCGGGTCGTCCACGGGCCCGTCTGGCCGTAACCCGAGATCGAGGCGTGAATCAGCCGAGGGTTGCGGGCGAGCGTCGCCGTCGCGTCGAGGCCGAGCCGGGTCATCACGCCCGGCCGGTAGTTCTCGACCAGGACGTCGGCGTGCTCGACGAGATCGAGGAGGATCGCTGCGCCCTCGGGCGACGCGAGGTCGATGCTGACATTGCGCTTGCCGACGTTCTGTTGGACGAAGTAGCTCGCCATGCCGTTGCGGCGCGGTGTCGAGAACCGGGTGAGGTCACCCGACGGCGGTTCGACCTTGATGACGTCGGCACCCATGTCGGCGAGCATCCGGGCGCAGTGAGGACCCGACAGCACGCGGCTCAGGTCGAGCACGCGCACTCCCGTGAGCGGTCGGTCAGCGGTCTCGGTCGGTGGCGTCACGCGCCCATCGTGCCATCCGGCGTCGCATCTGCTCCCGCCAGGGCCCTCGTGCGGCCGTGGGAGCCGGGCGTCACACGCGAACGGTTGTTCTCGCCGATAGGTTGCTTCGTGCGCTGGTCGAATTCCCGACTGGTGAGCGCACTGGATTCACTCTCTGCTCCGGTCTTGCGCTGTATGAGCAACATAGAGGAGTCCCCCCATGACCATCATCGACGACGCGCCGCGCGTCATCTCCGACACGGCTGACGCCACCGATTCCGGCGTCGCCTTCCGCGATCTCGGCCTGCCCGATTCGATCGTTCACCGCCTCGAGAGCCAGGGCAAGCACACTGCCTTCGCCATCCAGGCTGCCGTCATCCCCGACGCACTCGCCGGCCGCGACGTCGCCGGTCGTGCACCGACCGGTTCCGGCAAGACACTGGGTTTCGGGCTGCCGCTCGTCGCCCGTCTGACCGACGCACGCCCGAAGCGCCCCGTCGCACTGGTGCTCGCACCGACCCGTGAGCTCGCCGAGCAGATCATGGCCGAGCTCGCCCCGTTCGCGAAGGCCGCTGGCCACGACGCCACTTCCATCTATGGCGGCGTCGGCTACGGCGGCCAGCGCAAGGCGCTCGACCGTGGTGTCGAGCTCGTCGTCGCGTGCCCGGGTCGTCTCGAAGACCTCATGCAGATGCGAGCGATCGACCTGCGCGACATCCAGACCGTCGTCATCGACGAAGCCGACCAGATGGCCGACATGGGCTTCCTGCCCGCCGTCCGGCGCATCGTCGAGAAGACCTCGAGCGACCGCCAGGTGCTGTTGTTCTCGGCCACGCTCGACGGTCCCGTCGCCAAGCTCGTTGCGGACTTCCAGCACGATCCGGTGCGCCACGAAGTCGGCCCCAAGGGTCCCGACATCCACGCCGCCGACCACCACTTCTGGATCGTCGATCGTGAAGACCGCGTCGGCACCACCGCCGAGGTCATTCAGCGGCTCGGGTCGACCATCGTGTTCACCCGCACCCGTCACGGCGCCGACCGCCTCGCCAAGCAGCTCGGCCGCAACGGCGTCACCGCCGAGCCGATCCACGGCGGTCGCAGCCAGGGCCAGCGTGATCGCGCCCTCGCATCGTTCAAGAAGGGCCAGGCCTCAGCGCTGATCGCCACAGACGTCGCCGCACGCGGCATCCACGTCAACGGCGTCAACGCGGTCGTCCACTACGACCCGCCAGCAGAGAACGCCACGTACCTGCACCGCTCGGGCCGTACCGCTCGTGCCGGCGCCATGGGCACCGTCGTCTCGCTGCTCGACAAGAGCCAGAAGAAGGACGCCATGAAGATGCAGCGCGGCATCGGCATCGAGGAGCCGTTCACCTCAGCACGCGTCGACACGCTCGAGGTGCACGCCGCCCCGGCCGCCAAGCAGCAGCGCAACGACGCATCCGAGTCGGACCGACGCCAGACCACGATCGCCCGGGAGCCCAAGGCTGCCGCCGAGCGTGCACCCAAGGTCGACACCAGCCGTCCCGCCCCCACCGGAAACGCTGCCGACGCCAAGGGTTCGGTCAAGTTCTTCAAC
>JBAWHL010000078.1:0-6537 GCA_049593815.1 Ilumatobacteraceae bacterium
CTCTCGAACCGGGGCGGTCGTCGGCGTCGTGGCAGCGGTCGGCTTCGCCTCTCTCGCCACCGGCTGGTGGGCGGCACCGCTCGCCGCCACGGCGGCCGTCGCCGCGCTGATCGTCACCACGATGGCGGTGCGGGCCTTCGACGGTGTCAGCGGCGACATCCTCGGTGCGATCGAACAGGTCGTGGAGTGCTCGGTGCTCGTCGTCGTCACCGGCTTGGCGGCACGTCACCCGATCTGGTGGGCCTGACGGGCGACCCTCGTTGACCGACCGCTGGTCTGCGCCTACGGTGACCAGCGAGATGTACGAAGCCCCGCAATACATGGATGCTGCCGGCACGGCCGAGGGGCACAATGCGGCGCGACCGCAGGTCGACGAACACCACCCGCGCAGCGCCCCGACCCGGTCGTGGATCGCCGTGGCGGTCGTGGGGGTCGTGGTTGCCGTCTGGGCGATCGCCATGGTGCTCGACCCGGGCGGCAGCGATCCCTCCCGGGAGCCGTTCAACCCGCAGCCGCCATCCGGCGGCGCTCCGGGCTGATCCATCGCGGCCAGCACCATGAGCAGCGTCGAGTTGCCTCGGTAGCCTCTCGGCGTGCGTCTCCCCACCCCCGCTGCGCAGGTCATCCGTGGTTTCGCCATGGGATCGGCCGACATCGTTCCCGGCGTGTCCGGCGGGACGGTCGCCCTCGTCCTCGGCATCTACGACCGGCTGATCCACAACGTCAGCGAAGGCGCTCGCTGCCTGAAACAACTCCTGACGGGCGACCTCGACGCGTTCAAGTCGACCCTCCGATCGATCGAGTGGATCTGGCTGATCTCGCTGCTCGTCGGCATCCTCGCCGCCATCGTTGCGCTCTCGTCGATCATCGAAACCCTGTTGCACGACGAGCCCATCCGCATGGCGGCCCTGTTCCTCGGGCTGATCATCGGGTCGATCTGGGTCGCGTTGCGCATGGTCGGCAAGCTCGACGGGGCGGCCATCGCGATCATGCTGGGCATCGGTGCGACGATGTTCCTGCTGCTCGGACTTCGTTCGGACACCGAGGTGGCCGAGGACGCTGCGGAGATCGTGACCAAGTCGTGGTGGGTGTTCCTCCTCGCCGGCGCCATCGCCATCTGCGCAATGATCCTGCCCGGCATCTCGGGTTCGTTCATCCTCGTGATGCTCGGCATGTACACCGAGGTGCTCGGAGCCGTGAACGACCGAGACTTCGGCGTCCTCATCGCGTTCATGATCGGCTGCGTGGTCGGTCTGGCACTCTTTTCGACCTTGCTCAACTGGTTGCTCGAGCGCTACCACCGCTGGGTGATCGCCGCGATGATCGGTCTGATGCTGGGCTCGATGCGAGTCCTGTGGCCGTGGCCGAACGGCACCAACACCACCACGTTGAGCGCTCCGAGCGGCGACGTGGTGGTCCCGATCTGTCTCATCGTGTTCGGTGCGGTCGTCGTCGTCGCCGTCGATCTGCTCGCGACGAGGTTCGTCACGGTCGAACCCCTCGATGCGTCGAGCGACGCCGAGCCCTCACCGACGGCCTGAGGAGCCAACGCCCGCTCCCCTCGGCCAGTCGGTGAGTCGGACTCAGTCGAGTGGGACCGACGCCTGAGGAGCGCTGTCGACGACGCGTTGTTCCTCGGCGACCTGTCGGAAGAAGACCACGACCCCTGCGACGACGAGACCGATGAGCAGCAATGCCGTCGACCAATGGTCGAACGACCGGCCGGGGCTCCACCAGACCAGGGCCAGCACTCCGAGCAGGGCGACGCCTCCAACGGCCGCAGCCGACTCCGATGTGCTGCCGAGCTGGCGACGGATGGCGACCGCCCACCGCCGTTCGCCGAGCAACCACGTGAAGGCCATGATCAGCACGCCGTAGACGATCCCGATCCAAGCGAGCTGCCGGATCAGTTCCGTGCCGACGGCAGCAACGACCTCGCCGAGCGGCTTGTTGACCGGATTGCCGACGATGCTGTCGACGCCGATGCGGATGCCGATCGCCCGGGCGAAGAGCAACACGATGCCGCCCACCACGAGTCCCGCGCCGACGCCCACCAGGGCTCGGCGCCAGGCGTCGCGAGCCAGGAACACGGCGAGCGCATAGAGACCGAAGACCACGACGAAGAGGAACCACGAGAGAAAGTTCAGGATCTGCACGGAGGTCTGCACGTCGGCGAGTCGGCCCGACTCGAAGACGGTCACTTGTCCCGCATCGGCCGGGATTCGGTCGAGGGCCGAGTCGGGGATCCCCATGGTCTCGCCGACGGATCGCACGAGCGGCCCCAGGTCGATCGTCACGGTGCCGTCGGACGTGTCGATGCCGGGGCGTGTCTCGTTCTTCAGAATCGCGACGAAACGTTCGTGGGCGACGCGATTGGCGGCGCTCCACAGTTCAGCGAAGCGTTGCGAGGCAACGAGGCGGTCGATCCCGTCCGTCACTGTCGACCGGGCAGCACCGGCCAGTGGGCCGGCGAGGCCACCCAACGAGTCGGGGAGGAGCGACTGCAGCTCGCTCTCGATGTCGACCTGCTCGTACAACTCGTTGCTCAGGTACGTGGACAGCGCTGATTGGACCTCGGGATCCGCCAGCAGTTCATCGCTGGTCGCGACCCACTGGTCGGTGTCGAGCATCTGCACGCGCACCCAGGTCGTGAGGACGCTGGCGACGGCGACCAGCGTCGCGATGACGATGAGCACGGTCGGAAGTCGGCTCGGTCGCGCCGACGTGGCGGCGTCATTGGGAAGTTCTCGGTCGTCGGTCATGTGCCCTCTCGATGGTCAGCCTCGAACAGGCCGTCCCCTCCAGCATCGCCGATGAACACCGCCCGGTCATCACCCGATCCGGACCATACCGGGGGCGAGACATTGTCGACGTTACGGCATATCCGAATGATCGCACTACGGTCGAGTCATGCGTTCACGGTCGAGACAGATCTCATCTCGCCACCGATGACGGCACTCCTCGGCATTCACGACCGTGCGCGCTCGATGCAGCGCCGGGTCTCGGACTCGCTGATCGAACGGACGCGCCTCGACCATTTCTACGAATCGGCGACCGGTCGGGTCATTCGCGTGTTGGCGCCCGGCGGGTTCGGCAAGTCGTCGCTGGTCGCGAGATGGATCGCCGAGGACGACCGTCAGGTCGTCTGGCTCGACCTCGAACCGATCGACAACGACGCCGGCGTGTTGGCGAACTCGTTGACCGCAGCGATGTTCGAGCTCAACGCTGACGGGTTCGCCGCGCTCCCGGTGGCCATGGTGGGGTCCCAGAGCTTTCGGGACTGGGTGGTCCCTGGACTCGCCGCCGCGGTGCGGGACTGCACCGAGCCGTTCGTTCTCGTGTGTGACGACATCCACGAGATCCACAATCCCGACGCCGACGACGTGCTCTGCGCCGTGGCGGAGAACCTTCCGCCGCATGCCACCCTGGTGCTGGCCGGACGGTCGCATCGCATCGACCGGTCGATCGCCAAGCTCCGACTCGAACCCGGGGTGATCGACGTGACGACCCTGGACCTCGCGCTCGAGCCGGCTGAGGCACGATCGCTGTTGCACGCCATGGGACTCGAGGATTCGGTGAATCTGGACGGTGTCGTGGAACGGTTCGAGGGGTGGCCGGCAGGCCTGCGGTTGGCCGGCCAGGTCATGCTGACGAGTCCCGACACGACCGCCCTGACAGCGGTCGACGTTGCCGACGCGACCTACGTCACCGACTACCTGAGCGCCGAGTGGACGTCGTCGGTCGATCCCGACGACGTCCCCCTCCTGCGCGAGGCGGCCTGTCTCGGACGGTTCACCGCGGAGATGTGCGACGAGGTGCTCGGACGCACCGGTTCTCGCCGCACCCTGCGACGTCTCGAACGAGAAGCACAGCTCGTCCTGCCACTCGACGTGCGTGGCGAGTGGTTTCGCATGCATCCCCTGCTTGCCGGTTGGCTCGAAGCCGAGCTGCGCGGCGCGCAACGCCAACGGTGGCGAGATGTCCATGCATCTGCCTCGGCATGGTGGGAGGCCAACGGCGACATCGATCGCGCCCTGGATCACGCCTTCGAGATCGGCGACATCGATCGATGCGAGGACCTCGTGTTCACACACGCCACGATCCGATTCCCCCAGGGTGGCCATGACACCGTCCGTCGGTGGCTCGCTCGGGTCCCCGAGGATCGCATGCGTGCCTCGGCCGTGCTCTGTTCGTACGCGTCGATGGCCGCGTCACACAGCGGTGACGGGGCAGCAGCGCTGCAGTGGAGCAGTCGACTCGCACACCTGGTCGACCTCGACGGACCCGGTGCCGACCCCGACGACCCGATGCTCTGGATCGCCGAGACGCTGCGGTCGACGCTCGAGGTGCGCTCGAGCCGGTCGCTGATCGACTCGGCGACACGCGCTCGCGCCAACCTCTCCGACGACACCTGGCGGCAGTTGACCGAGTGGGTGCTGGGCGCCCACATGTTCATGGTCGGCGACCATCGGGCGTTCGACATCTGGGACGAGGCGGCCCGCAGCGCCGAACACTCGGGCGCGCCCCTGCTCGCAGCGAGTTGTCTGTCGAGCGCCGCCATCGCTCACGACCTCAGCGGGCATCGAGACCGTGCCGTCGAACTCGGCACCCACGCCCAACGGTTGATCCGCTCGACCAATGGGACGCACATTCCGTCGGCGGCCATCACCGTCTCGATGAGCTCGCTCATCGAGGCCCGACGCGGACGCCACGACATCGCAGCCACCGAGATGGGCATCGCTCGAGGTCACCTCGCCGCCCACGACACGGTCGGCCCCTGGTTCAACGTGCTGGCACGCTTTGCACTGGTGCAGACCGCGCTGGTGCTCGACGACCGACCGACCGCACGGGTCCTCCTCCGAGAGTTGGAGCGGTTCGCCGGACGACCAGGCGACGCAGCGGGTGTCGAGCCATACATCGCGGCGCTGTGGGCGAAGATCGACGCCGTCTCGCACGTCGCCGACGGGTCGGGCTCGCTCACCCCGAGCGAACGCAAGGTGCTGGAGTACCTGCCGACCAATCTGACCCTGTCGGAGATTGCGGCCGAGCTGTTCGTGTCTCGCAACACGGTCAAGTCGCACGCCGCAGCGATCTACCGAAAGTTCGGCACGGCGACACGGAGCGACGCAGTCGCGCTCGCCCGTGCCGCCGGGATGATCGACGACGCGACCTCCGACCGCTGATCAGCCGTCCGAGAGCAGGCGCGCCTTGGCGGTGGCGAACTCGGTGTCCGTGATCGCTCCGTCTGCCTGGAGCTTCGACAGCTTGGCGATCTCGTCAGCAGCGCTGCCGGACCCAGCAGCGGCCTGGATGTACTCACGTGCAGCAGCGTCCTGCGCCTTGGCTTGAGCGACGGCGTGATCGCGCATGTTGTCGCCACGAGCGATCAAGTACACGAAGATGCCGAGGAACGGCAGGATGATCACGAAGATCGACCAGAGCGTCTTGCCGACCCCCGACAGGTCGGAGCTGCGGAAGATGTCACCGAAGATCTGGAACAACAGCATCATCCAGATGAAGAACATGAAGAAGATGAAGATCGACCAGATGACTTCTCCGGTCCCGAATGTGCCAGCGAACATGCTGCCTCCTGAGTAGCGCGGCGAGGCCGCGAGTGGTGAGGTGACATCGTCGGCCGGAGTGCTCGATCGCGCATCATCCGCATCGGGGGAGATTTCAGCGCTGGGGACTCGCAGGCGATCGCCCATTTTGGACGATGACCGACGCGGCGAGGACTCCTACCGTTCGAGTTCGACGCACGCGGCCTCGCACGACAGCGCGTGCGACAGCCCCGCACATCTCAGCGACAGGAGCCTCATGGGACAGCCAATGGAGTACATCATCGTCGGATTCGACGGCAACGAGTTCAGCGGTGAGATCGCCACCGAACTCGCCAAGGTCATCGAGTCCGGTCTCGTTCGACTGCTCGACGTCATCTTCATCAGTTGTGGCGAGGACGGCAGCGTCGTCACGATGGAAGTGGACGAACACGACGGACTCCGGTTCTTCGCCGACCTCGAGGGCGAGGTCGGCGGCATCATCGGTCCGGACGACATCGAGCACGCCGCAGCCGCGATCCAGGGTGGCCAGTCCGTGCTCCTGATCGTGTGGGAGAACCTCTGGGCGGCACCGCTGGCCGACGCGATCACCGCAGCAGGTGGGACGTTGATCGAAGGCGCCCGGATTCCCGACGACCTGGCCACCGAAGCCCGAGAGTTGCTGGCCTCGGCCGGCTGAACCGAGAAAGAGAGAGACATGCTCAGACGACGCCCCCTCCTGCGCGCCGCCGCGACCACTGCGGTCGTGGCCGGAACAGCGACCGCGGTCCATGGCCGCGTCGCCCGCCGCCAGAACAACCGATACAACCAGCAAGCCGAGGCGCAGGCCTACGAACAGCAACAGGCCTACGCACAACAGCAGGCCTACGCGCCGCAGCAACCCGCCTATCAACCAGCTCCGGCTCCGGCAGCTCCGGCGATGAGCGAGGTCGAGCAGCTCAAGCAGATGGCGGCCCTCCACGATCAGGGGGTGCTGACC
>JBAWHL010000079.1:0-9311 GCA_049593815.1 Ilumatobacteraceae bacterium
CGGTGAACTCGGCTACGACGTCGAGGCGTTCACGTTCCACGACTCGCCGCGCCGTGCTCACTCGATCGCAGCCCAGGGCGGCATCAACGCGGCGAAGAACTACCAAGGCGACGGCGACAGCGTCCACCGCCTGTTCTACGACACGGTCAAGGGCGGCGACTTTCGTGCCCGCGAGGCCAACGTCCACCGCCTGGCCGAGGTGTCCGTCGACATCATCGACCAGATGGTCGCCCAGGGTGTGCCCTTCGCCCGTGAGTACGGCGGTCTGCTGGACAACCGCAGCTTCGGTGGCGCGCAGGTCAGTCGAACCTTCTACGCCCGCGGTCAGACCGGTCAGCAGCTCCTGATCGGTGCCTATCAGCAGCTCGCTCGTCAGATCGGGCTCGGCAACGTCAAGCTCTGGAATCGCATGGAGATGGTCGACGTCGTGAACATCGACGGTCGCTGTGCCGGCATCGTCACCCGTGACCTGATGACCGGCGAGTTCTCCTCGCATTCGGCGCACGCGGTGGTGCTCGCCACCGGCGGCTACGGCAACGTCTTCTACCTGTCGACGAACGCCATGAACTGCAACGTCACCGGCGCCTGGCGTGCCCATCGCCGAGGCGCGGCGTTCGCCAACCCGTGCTACACGCAGATCCACCCGACGTGCATCCCGCAGGCCGACGACTTCCAGTCCAAGCTCACGCTGATGTCGGAATCGCTGCGCAACGACGGTCGCATCTGGGTCCCCAAGGACCCCGACGAGACCCGTCCGGCCGATCAGGTGCCCGAGGACGAACGCGACTACTACCTCGAGCGCATCTACCCGAGTTTCGGCAACCTGGCCCCGCGCGACGTGTCGTCGCGTGCCGCCAAACGCATGGTCGACGCCGGTCAAGGTGTCGGCCCGCTGAAGAACGGCGTGTACCTCGACTTCTCGGCCGCCATCGAACGGCTCGGCAAGGCCACGATCGAGGAGCGCTACGGGAACCTGTTCGACATGTACCAGCGCATCACCGGCGAGAGCCCGTACGAGGTGCCGATGCGCATCTACCCGGCCAGCCACTACACGATGGGTGGGCTCTGGGTCGACTACGAGTTGCAGACCACGATTCCGGGCCTGTTCTGTGCCGGCGAAGCGAACTTCTCCGATCACGGCGCCAACCGCCTTGGTGCGTCGGCGCTGATGCAGGGGCTCTCCGACGGCTACTTCGTGTTGCCGTACACGATCGCTCCGTATCTCGCCGACCTGCTCAACAAGCCGATTCCGGACACCTCCCACGAGGAGTTCACGAAGATCGAGCAGGAGGCCCGTGATCGGTTCGCCGGCTACATGGCGATCGGCGGCACGAAGGGTCCCGATCACTTCCACCGTGAGCTCGGCAAGATCATCTGGGACTACTGCGGCATGGACCGCACGGCCGAGGGCCTCCAGAAGGCGCTGGGCGAGATCTCCGCACTGCACGCCGAATTCAAGAAGGACCTCAAGGTCACCGGCACCGACAAGAACGTCAACCAGACGCTCGAGAAGGCCGGCCGCGTCGATGACTTCTTCGAGCTCGGCATGTTGATGTGCCGCGACGCACTCAACCGCGAGGAGAGCTGCGGCGGACACTTCCGTTCCGAGCACCAGACCGACGAGGGCGAGGCGTTGCGCAACGACGACGACTTCGCCTACGTCAGTGCATGGGAGTGGACGGGCGACCCGCTCGCCCCGATCGAGAACAAAGAGCAACTCGAGTACGAAGTCGTCAAGTTTCAGACCCGGAGCTACAAGTGACACGCCTCACCAACCTCACGATCAAGATCTGGCGCCAGGACGGCCCCGACGAACAGGGCCGTTTCGAATCGCATCAGATTCCCGAGATCAGCGACGAGGCCTCGTTCCTCGAACTGCTCGACATCCTCAACGAGCGGTTGATCGAGGAGGGCAAGGAAGCCATCGTCTTCGACCACGACTGCCGCGAGGGCATCTGTGGCACCTGCTCGCTGATGATCGACGGCAAGGCGCACGGCCCGCAGAAGGGCACGGCGACGTGTCAGTTGCACATGCGCAGCTTCTCGAGCGGTGACGAGATCGTCGTCGAGCCGTGGCGTGCCGAGGCATTCCCGATCATCAAGGACCTGATGGTCGACCGTGCGGCGTTCGACCGCATCATCGAAGTCGGCGGCTACATCACGGCCCCGACCGGTGGGGCCCCCGACGCCAACCTCATCCCGATCCCCAAGCCGGTGGCCGACGCGGCGATGGACGCAGCAGCGTGCATCGGTTGCGGCGCCTGCGTGGCGGCCTGCCCGAACGGCGCTGCGAACCTGTTCACCGCGGCCAAGATCTCCCATCTCAACCTGCTGCCGCAGGGCCAGGCGGAGCGGTTCAAGCGCAGCGAGGCAATGGTCGAGAAGATGGACGAGTACTTCGGTTCGTGCACGAACCACGGCGAGTGTGAAGCCGCGTGCCCGAAGGAGATCTCGATCGACAACATCGCGACGATGAACACCGACTACCTGAAGTCGAAGTTCAAGAACCGCAAGTCACTCGCTCGCTAGGTCCCCCCGCTCCACGGACCGTTCGAGGCCGTCGAGGATCAGGTCGAGTCCGAAGTCGAATTCGCGCTTGAAGTCGTACCCCGGCTGGAGCACGTGGCCGACCGTCAGCTCGACGAGATGCGGGTGGGCGCCCGGAGGGAAGTGGTCGACGATCGCGTCGGCGAGGTCCGCCATGTCGGCGCCCTCGGTGGCGGGCAGGCTCGCCTCCTGCAACGCGAACCCGTACACGAAGGCGTCGAGCACCGCGTACGCGTGAGCCGTCAGCTCGAGCGACATGGCTCGACGCAGGCAACCGAGGACGGCGTCGTGGTGGGCGAGGGTCGCCGGCCCAGGGGACCTGCGCGACTCCATGTACGGCGTCGCCCACGGGTGACGGGCGAGCACCGCTCGGGCCGATCCGCACCGGCGCCGCATCGACGACTTCCAGTCGAGGTCGGGATCCGGCATCTCGATCTCCGCGAAGACGAGATCGACCATGCCGTCGATGATCGCCTCCTTGTTGGCGACGTGGTGATAGATCGACATCGGCTTCACCTCCAACGCGTCGGCGAGGCGTCGGATCGTGAGATCGGCGATCCCGATCTCGTCGGCGAGTTCGAGCGCGCACGACATCACCCGGTCGGGGCTGAGCGGTTGGCGCTTCTCGGCGTTCTGGGACGGTGGCACAGGTCTCCCTCGGCGATCATTCGTTGGCAATCGTACTAAGTACGGGTATCTTCCTTCATTCACCTTACTAAGTACGAATGCAGAACAGGAATCCACGATGAACATCGGCACCGACCCCATCGCCACGACCGACGACGCCTCGATCGCCACCACCACCGCCCCCACCACGACCACCACCACCAGCAGCACCGGGGTGACGGAACCGCTGCGTGCGCCCGCCGTCGACGGCTCCGCGCGCTCGGTACCGGATCTCCCCGCCACGATGACCGCCGTCACGCAACGCGACTACGGCTCGACCGAGGTGCTCGCGGTGGAGCAGGTCGCGCTGCCCGGTGTCGGAGATCAGGAGGTGTTGATCGAAGTGGTCGCCGCCGGACTCGATCGCGGTGTCTGGCACCTGATGACCGGACTGCCGTATCTCGTCCGGCTCGCCGGCTACGGACTCCGACGGCCGAAGCAACCGATTCCGGGCATGGACGTCGCGGGGCGTGTCGTCGCCGTTGGGGCGGGGGTGAAGCGCTTCGCTGTCGGCGATGCGGTCATGGGTCTCGCGAGTGGCTCGTTCGCCGAGTACGCAGTCGCCGACGAGGACACGTTGGCGTTCAAGCCCTCGAACATCGGCTTCGAGGAGGCGGCGGTGTCGACGACCTCGGGCATCACCGCGCTCCAGGCGTTGACCACCGTCGGGCGCGTCGAGGCCGGTCAGCGGGTTCTCGTCATCGGCGCGTCCGGAGGGGTCGGTTCGTTCGCCGTTCAGATCGCCAAGTCCCTGGGCGCGGTCGTCACGGGAGTCGCGAGCGGTTCCAAGCTCGACTTCGTGACATCTCTCGGCGCGGACGACGTCATCGACTACCAGACCACCCCGGTGCAGGCCATCAGCGACCGTTTCGACCTGATCGTGGACATCGGCGGGAGGACGGCGGTCCGTACGCTGCGGCGACTCCTCGTCGACCGCGGCACCCTCGTGATCGTCGGTGGGGAAGACGGCGGGAAACTCACCGGTGGAATCGGGCGTAATCTCCGGGCCGTGATGATGTCGCCGGTGGTCGAGCAACGTTTGACGTTCTTCATCAGCAGCGCGACCAGGGAGTACATCGACCCGCTCGTCGAGATGCTCGCGGCGGGTGACGTGGTCGCGGCGATCGGACAGCGTTCGCCGCTCGTGGACACGGCGGCGGCGATCCGCGCGATCGAGGCGGGGACCGCCCAGGGCAAGACGGTCATCAGCGTCCGGAACGACGGCTGATGACCGCCGCGATCGACGTCGATCGTCTGGCCAAGGGGTACGACGGACGAACCGTCGTCGACGGCGTGTCCTTCTCGGTCGAGGAGGGAGAGATCTTCGCCATCCTCGGACCGAACGGTGCGGGCAAGACCACCACCGTGGAGACGATCGCCGGGCTGCGTGTCCCCGACGCCGGCCACGTCAAGGTCTTCGGCTTCGACCCGATCGACGACCGGGCCGAAGTGAAACGCCGACTCGGCGTGCAACTGCAGGAGAGCCGATTCCAGGACAGGGTCAACGTGAAGGAGATCGTCGAGACCTTCGCGTCGTTCTATTCGGACCCGCTCGACGCGTCGACGCTGCTCGAACGCCTGGGTCTCGCGGCGAAGTCGGACACGCTGTACTCGCGGCTGTCCGGGGGGCAGCAGCAACGGGTGTCGATCGCCGTCGCCCTGGTCGGCAGGCCGAGCGTGGTGATCCTCGACGAGCTCACGACGGGCCTGGACCCGCAGGCGCGACGCGAGACCTGGGGCCTGATCGAGGAACTGCGTGACAGCGGGGTCACCGTCGTCCTGGTCACCCACTTCATGGAGGAAGCCGAGCGGCTGGCCGACCGGTTGGCGCTGATCGACGCCGGTCGTCTCGTCGCGCTCGACACACCCCACGGGCTCATCGAGAGCGTTGGGCTCGAACAGCGAATTCGATTCTCGACCTCCGCGACGATCGAGGACGAGTGGCTCCGGCGCCTTCCCGAGGTGAACGGCGTCGATCGTTCCCACGGTGAGATCGTGGTCACCGGCAACGAGCGGATGCTCTTCTCAGTGGTGTCGCTGTTGGCCAGCCACGAGGTCGTCCCGACCCGGTTCCAGGTCGAGCAGCCCACGCTCGACGACGCATTCGTCGCGCTCACCGGACGTCGCCTGGACGCCGCTGCGCACGAGGAGGCTCGGTGATGGCGGCGTTGAGCGCGTTGACCAAGATGCAGGCGAAGGTCTTCCTGCGCGAGCCACTGGCGGTCTTCTTCGGGCTGGTGTTCCCCGCCCTGTTGTTGGTCGTCATCGGCACCGTGTTCCCCGACGCGACCGATCCGACTGCCGACTTCGACGGTCGCAGCCTCGTCGAGGTGTACGCCCCCGTCAGCATCGTTCTCGGGCTCACCACGATGGCGATCACACTGCTGCCGGCCGCCCTCGGAGCTGACCGGGAGCGTGGCGTGCTTCGTCGGCTCTCCACGACCCCGGTGCACCCTCGGGTGCTGGTGGCCGCTCGCCTCCTCGTGCAGCTGGCGGCGGTGACCTGTGCAACGGTGGCTGCGGTGCTGATGGGCATGCTGGTCTTCGACCTCCCGTTCCCGGAACGAATCGTGTGGTTCGTCGTGGCGTTCGTGCTGGCAGCGGTCGCCCTGCTCGGAATCGGGCTGCTCGTCGGCGCGGTCGTGCCGACCGCGACCGCGGGACAGAGCGTCGGGATGCTCCTGTTCTTTCCGCTGTTGTTCTTCGCGGGTGTGTACGTCCCGATGCCGGTGATGCCCGACGGAGTGCAGACCGTCAGCGGGTTCACCCCTGCTGGCGCGGCAGTCGAGGCGCTCTCGGACAGTTGGGGCGGCAGCATCCCCGCGACGTCTGATCTCCTGGTCATGGTCACGTATGCCGTCGTGGCCGGTGTCCTCGCCGTGCGCTTGTTCCGCTGGGAATGACGGCGATCGAGCGCTGTCTCGATCAGGAGCGGAACCGACCCGAGCCGCGCAGGAGATCACTCCACGGATCGTCGGTCTCGGCGAGGCCGTTCCAACGCAGCCACAGCGGCCACGCGAGCGTGTGATGGCGGAGACGTCGGCAGATCTCGGGTGACGGCTCGAACCCGATCCCCAACCCGGCGCACACGTCGTGCGCGTGCAGGATCAGTTCGAGTCCGCCACGAGGGAGGAAGTCCTCGGGCGGTGCGACGGTGATCTCCGGCCACTGCCAGATGATGGCGCGTTCGTCCGGCGACGCATCGGCGACCACCGCACCGAGGGTGCGCGACGCGATCGCGAGCGCTTGGACGAATTGATGTGGCACCGCATCGACACCGACCGAGTAGTCGTCGCCCATGTCTGGATAGGCGTCGCGACGGCCCGACGCGAGGAAGAACGCCGGAGCGAACACGGTGTCGACCGCGTGGTCGGCCGTCGCCGTGCACGTCCATTCCAAGGTGCCGGCGGGCTGATTCCAGTCACGGTCCGCTCCTGCGGTCCAGCGTTCCTGCACGTACTCGCTGAGGGCGTCGAGGTCCTCGCGGCGGAACCGGTCCTGCTCGTCCATCCCTCCATTGTTGCCCGATTCCCGAACCCGTCGGCGACAACGTCCACCCCGTCACTGACGGGGAGCAGCGAAGCGTCGTCGGTCGGTCAGGGGGCGGGGTGGATGGTGGTGGAATAGCGGTTGTCGTTGCGAATCTCGCCGGCGGCCAGGTGAAGCTCGAGGTGGAGGGTGCCCGCCACGTCGGGCGCGGGAAGTTGGATGCGTCCGACCTTGACCACCTCGTCCGCGGGGATCGGTCCACCGAAGCGCCAGCGTTGCTCGCCGCCGGTCCAGGTCGCCACCGCATCGACGACGGCGAAGTCGATCGGTTCGCGCCGGTCGCTGACGACGTGGACGTCGACATCGATCGGGTGACCGGCGACGACCGAGTCGGGGAGTTGATCGGCGACGACCACGACCGGAGCGCATGCAGCGGCAACCGCGTCGTAGGCGGCCTTGGGGCGACGGTCGTGGTCGAGAATGCTCGACGAGATGGCGGGCGCGGAGTCGGCGAGCGTCGAGAAGCAGAACCCGCCGGTCGGGCGGTACTTCAGTCGGCGCAGCGTCTCGATCTGGACCTTCAGCACGTGCGCTTGGTAGTACTGCGCGGTGTCGCGCCACGCGGCGAAGGAGTCGAAGTCCACCGGTGGGAACGACCGCTCGAACACCGCTCGCTGGTACCCGTGATCAGCGGCGATGCGCTCCCAGTCGAGATCCGGCCAGTCGTGCGAGGCGAGTTGCTCGTCGAGGAACGGCGCGTCGTGCGGAGGTGAGTCGGCACCGAACGCGCTCACGAATCGCGCCATGCGGGGCAAGCGGGCAGCGAAGTCCGCGAGATCCTCGGC
This sequence comes from Ilumatobacteraceae bacterium, assembly GCA_049593815.1. Lineage (GTDB taxonomy): Bacteria > Actinomycetota > Acidimicrobiia > Acidimicrobiales > Ilumatobacteraceae > Sva-07. Next base: position 7,548 of record JBAWHL010000079.1, read on the forward strand.
CTCGCCCTGGCGCCACCCGAACCAGAGGTGGCTGTCGGTGCCGTCGAGCAGGGGGAGATGCGGGACCACCCCGGAGTGGGCGACGACGTGTCGACTGCTGTCGGCTCGTTCGAACGATCGTTTCACCCAGCGGTCGAGGACCGACTTGTTCCACGACGGGAGCTGTTGGGCTGCAACGCTGCGCAGGCGACCCTTCCAGCCCGCCGATTCGACAGCGGCGTCGGCAGCTGACGGGTCGTCGTGTGCGCTCCAGAGCGCGATCGAGGGGTGATGTCCGAGTGTGTCGACCGCCGCTCGTGCCTGTTCGACGGCTTGCTGTCGAATCGTTCGAGCGTGCCCCCACTGCAGCGGAAAGTCCTGCAGGAGCAGGATGCCGCGCTCGTCTGCGGCGTCGTACAGCGCCCGGTCGGCGATGTGGCCGTGCACGCGCAGGGCGTCGAGGCCGAGATCGACAGCGGCATCGAGGTCGGCGCGAATCTGATCGGTCGTGGTCGACGCCGGGTCGGCCGTGGTCGGCAAGATGTTGGCACCCTTGAGGAAGAGCCGTTCGCCGTTGACGGAACAGACCCAGTTGTCCCACGTGACCTGACGGAGCCCCGTGCGGCGCCACCGCCCGTCACTCAGCTCGTCGTCGACCCAGATCTCGACGGCGACCTTCATCAGCGGTTGGTCGCCGAGTGCACGCGGCCACCACAGCGCCGGGTCGGCGATGTCGATGCTCCATTCGAAGTCGTTCAACCCGGCTGCGATCGACTGGTGCTGTTCGTCGACGACGGCCCCGTCGATCAGCGTCCGCACGACGACGGGCGAGAGCTGGTCGCTGTCGAGTCGGGTCGAGATCCGCAGGTGCGCCCGGCGGGCGTCGGCGTCGCGGCACAGAACTCGGAGGCGGTCGATGCGCACCGGTCCGGTGTCGTACATCGACACCGGCCGCCAGATGCCGCCCGGGTTGTGGTCGCCGCGGATCCCTGCTGGCGACTGGAACACGCCGGTGATGTTGCGGCGGCCCGACGCGGTGGGCTGGGGCGTGCACGTGACCTCGACGGCGAGGACGTGGTCCTCGGCGAACTTGGACAACGTCGTGATGTCGAAGCTGTGGCCGAAGAAGTACCCCTCGGGGTCACCGAGGTACGCGCCGTCGAGCCAGACGTCGGCCTGGTAGAAGATCCCGTCCAGCGTGATCCACCGCCGCCGTCCATCAGCGGGAGTCTCGGCCGAGAACGCGTGCCGATACATGACCGGGCCGTCGCTCGCGGCGAACTTGGGATGGTTGCGCCAGTGCCCGGGGACGTCGATCGGTTCCCAGGTGCTGTCGTCGGTGTCGAGTCCGATGCCGTGGCGGCGTACGTCGTCGTCGGCCTCGGCCGCGACCCAGCCACCGGAGAGTTCCATGGAACGATCGTACCGATGGCGAACCGGCAGCTCGCATGCCCATGGCCGTCAGGGTCGGGCTAGGTTCGGTTCATGGCAGACAGCGCACTGGATCGTCCCACGAATCTCGCCACGACGGTGGGGGAACTCCGCGCCGCCGGCTGGGTGTCCCGACCCGTCAAGCAGGAGGTGCGCGAACACGCGGTGCTCAAGGTGGCCGCCGGCGAGCCGTTGTTCGACGGTGTCGCCGGCTACGAGGACACCGTGATGCCGCAGCTCGAGAACGCACTGCTGGCCGGGCACGACGTGATCTTCCTCGGCGAACGTGGGCAGGCCAAGACCCGCATGATCCGTTCGCTCACCGGGCTGCTCGACGAGTGGATGCCGATCGTG
>JBAWHL010000080.1:0-15684 GCA_049593815.1 Ilumatobacteraceae bacterium
CCTACTACCTCAACCCGCTCGAGTGGTGGGCGTACAGCCGTGACGATCATTGGCCGCCGGTCGGCAAGGTGCCCGGTCTCGGCTGGCGCAGGCCGATCGTGCGTCCGCTGCGTCGTCCCTGACCGCCCTGCGGGGCTGCGGCACTCCTGCGTTGCGGGGGTGACGGGGAGACGGCGCGACGGGGTTACGGAATCGGTCGGCCGGCGGCCCAGGCAGCTTCGGCGGCGCCGAGTTCGGTCGCCGGTTCGCCGTCGGCGATGTACTCGAGGAGCATGCCGCGCCAGGGGCCCGTCGCTTCGAGCTTGCCGAGGATCGCGCTGACGCCCCACACCACGCGGTCCAGGATCACGAAGCTCGATGGCATGTTGAGCTGTTCGATGACCGGACCGTGCGGGCCCTGCACGTCGAAGATCTTTCCGATCGTGTCGCGCATCCACTCGCGGGTGAACGTGAACTCGTCGGTGAGGTACGGCACGTACGGGCTCGACACGTAGTCGTACACGAGCTCGGCCGCGAGGCCGTGACCCTCCGGGAGGAAGTTCGACCGCACCATCTCGGCGACCAGTCGCTCGGGATCGCGCTCGACGATGATCGCGTCGACCGTCGGCTTGAGGCTCTCCCACTCACCCGGTGACCACCGTTTGACGAGGCCGTAGTCGAGGAAGCTGACGCTGCCGTCGTGATGGAACTTGTAGTTGCCGGGATGCGGGTCACCGTTGAACATCCCGTGGCGCATGATCGCCCCCTGGGCGAAGCGCCAGATGACCTCACCGGCTCGTTGCTTGGTCGCGTACGACTCGGTGGTGCGGAACTGATCGAAGGTCATGCCGTCGATCCACTCGGTCGTCAGCACGTGGTCGCTGCTCAGCTCGGGCACGAGCTTCGGGATGCGCACCCACGGATGCCCGCGAAAGCGTGTTTCGAACTCGGTGAGGTTGGCCGCCTCGATCGAGTAGTCGAGTTCCTCGCGCATGCGGTCGCGCAGTTCGTCGACGAGGCCCTTGGCGTCGAGGCCCTTCAGCATCATCGAGGAGAACATGGCGTACATGACCTCGGCGGCGTCGAGGTCGCTCTCGATGGCGTCGTGCACGCCGGGGTACTGGACCTTGACGGCGACGTCGCGCCCGTCGTGGGTGATCGCCCGGTGCACCTGGCCGATCGAGGCTGCGGCGACCGGCATGTCGGACCAGTCGAGGAAGACGCGTTCGGGCGGCTTGCCGAAGTCGCTCTTGATGACGCCGGCAGCGAGGGTGGGCGACATCGGCGCGGCGTCGGCCTGCAGTGTCGCCAGCGCGTCCTGTGCCTCGTCGGGCAGCGCTTCGAAGATGAAGCTGATGAGCTGGCCGGCCTTCATCAGCACGCCCTTCATCTCCCCGAGTTCCTTGGCGACGTCTTCGGCGGTGCGGATCGCGAACTGCTCGTCGAGCTGAGCGCGCCGTTCCTCGGCGCTGCCGATGCCGCGCACGCGTGACACCGCGTAGCGAGCGGAGTTGCGGGCGGAGAGCTTCCAGACGCGCGCCGACCGGTTGAACCGACTCGTGAGGGGCGAATCCTTGGCCTTCTGGGCCGCGGCGGCCAGTCCTGCGGCGAGCGCCACGATCGACGCGACGGAGGCGACCGCCTTCTTCTGCATCAGACGCGCCGGACGGTGGGATCGTGCTCGAGCATGGACTCGGGGAGGGGGTGGCCGGTGACCTCGTCGGTCCAGTACGTGCCGTCCGCGAGCCGGCCGAGTGCGGTTTCGACGGCGGTCAGATCACGTTCGATGGCGTCCAGGTCGACCGGTGTCTCGACCGGTGTCTCGGGTGTCGATTCCAATGCGGTGTCCGTCGTGGCTGCACCCGGCGCGTCGACCGATGCGTCGGCCTGGCCGTCGTCCGCCGGGGCGGCCGACGGGTCGTTCGGTGCAGCGGCCGCCACCACTTCGGGTGGGGCCTCGGTCGTCGGCGAGGGGGGAGGTCCAGCGGCATCGCTCACCGAGCCGACGCTAGCGCGGGTCGGCTGTGACCTCCGTCGCCGGATCCGTCGCGCACCGCTCGACGCGGACGCAATAGGGTCTGGCCGTGGCCAACTCGCAGCCCCGCCGCCGATCGCGTTGGGGAGACTTCCCGCTCGCGATGGCGATGTTGGCGCCGTCGGCGATCATCCTCGGCGTCTTCGTCGTCTACCCGCTGATCAGGGCGGTCTGGCTCGGCCAACAGCGCTGTGACAACTTCGGCGGCAACTGTCAGTCGCAGGGCTTTGGTCAGTACGTCGACATCTTCCAGTCGACCGAGTTCCAGAACGCGCTGGTCGTCACGATCAAGTTCGCGTTGCTCACCGTGCCGCTCGGCCTGATCCTCGGTGTCGGGTTGGCGGTCCTCGCCGATCGGCACCTGCGTGGGATCGGGGCGTTCCGGGCGATCTTCTCGTCCACCGTCGCCACGTCCGTCGCGGTCGCCAGCCTGATGTGGCTGTTCCTGTTGCAGCCGTCGGTCGGGGTGCTGAGCAACGTCGCGTGGTTCAACTCGCTGTTCCCGTCGGTGAAGGATCCAGGCTGGTTGCAGGACCCCGGCACGGCGTTGACCGCCGTGGCGATGTCGAGCGTGTGGGCGAGCCTCGGGTTCACGTTCATCCTCGTCACGGCCGGGCTGCAGGGCATCCCCGACGAGTACTACGAGGCCGCCGCGGTCGACGGTGCTGGCGGCATCCGCCGGTTCTGGGCGATCACGCTGCCGATGCTCGGACCGACGCTGTTGTTCGTCCTGATCGTGCTGACGACCCGGGCGTTCCAGACCTACGGCGAGATCGATCTGCTCACCGACGGCGGGCCACAACCGCAGGACTCCACCACCACGATCACCTACTTCGTCTACGGCCAGAGCTCGCCCATCAGCGGCGACGCCGGGTTGCAGGCCGGCAGTGCGGTGTTGTTGTTCGTGTTGCTGCTCGTGCTGTCGCTGGTGCAACTCCGCGGCATCGGCCGAAGGGTGCACTATGCCTGACGGCCAGGAGACCGAGCGGTTGGTGGAGGAGGTGCTCGACGGTGCCCCGCCCGACACATTGGCCGAGACCGCGCTCCTCACCGGCGGCTCCGCAGCGAGCCACGACACGCCGCACGGCTGGCGCCTGGTCGGGCGGTACGGCCTGCTCGCGGTCGTGACGTTCCTGGTCCTGTTCCCGATCTACACGACGGTGATCGCGTCGTTGAAGCCCAGCAACAAGGTGTTGGTCAACCCGCTGCTGCCCGATTCGTTCACGCTCGAGATCCTGTCCGACGCCTGGTCGTCGGGGCGGTTGGGTCGGTACCTGTTCAACTCGCTCGTGGTCGCGATCGTCATCACCGTGTTTCAGGTGGTGACCTCGGTGCTCGCCGCGTACGCGTTCGCGATCCTCGAGTTTCCCGGGAAGAACATCATGTTCGTCGCGTTCATCGCGACGCTGCTCGTCCCACTCGAAGCGACGCTCGTGGTCAACTACGACACGGTCGATTCCCTGGGATGGATCAACTCGTACGCCGGCCTGGCGGTCCCGTTCCTGGCGACGGCGTTCGGCACGTTCCTCATCCGTCAGGTGTTCATGACGCTGCCCCGCGACCTGCGCGACGCCGCCGCCCTCGACGGCGTCGGCCACTTCGGCTTCCTTCGTCACGTGGCGCTGCCGCTGGTGCGTCCGACGCTCGGTGCGCTGGCATTGTTCGCGTTCCTCGGCTCGTGGAACCAGTACCTGTGGCCCAACCTGGTCGTCAACGAGGCGGACATGAACACCGTGCAGAGCGGCCTGCGGCTCCTCGCGAAGGCGAACGTCGACAAGCCCAACCTGGTGATGGCTGGCACAGTCATCGCGGCGATTCCCGTGGCTATCGTCCTGCTCGTCTTCCAGCGCCAACTCGTCCGGGGCCTCACCGCAGGTGCCGTGAAAGGATGAACACGATGACCCCCCGTCGTCCCACCCTGCTCGCCCTCGGTGTCGTCGCCGCCCTCACGATGGCGGCATGCAGCTCCGGCAAGTCGGCCCTCGACTCCGGCTCCGATGCCGATTCGACCGATGCCCCGGCGGGCACCGATGCCCCGGAGTCGACCACCGACGACGGCACGCCGGCGACGACGCTGCCGGCGACGACCACGACGATCCCGTTGTCGGACCTGCCCGCCTGTCCGACCGACGCGCTCGACGCCGAGGACGGCACGGTCGACATCGTCTTCTGGCACGCGATGGCCAACGACCTCGACCCCGAACTGATCGCACTCACCGACGCGTACAACGCGAGCCAGGATCGGGTCCACGTCGAGTTGCAGAACCAGATCGGGTACGACTCGGTGATCGACAAGTACATCGCCGCGTCGTCGAGCAGTCGCCCCACGCTGGTGCAGTTGCCCGAGTACGCACTACAGGAGTTCGCCGATTCGGGCACGTTCGTCCCGACGAGCTCGTGCATCGAAGCGAGCGGGTACGACACCGATCCGATCCTGCCGCGGGCGCTCGGGGCGTATCAGCTCGAAGGCGTCCAGTGGGGCATGCCGTTCAACGTCAGCAACCCTGTCCTCTTCTACAACCGCAAGATGTTCGTCGAGGCCGGTCTTGATCCCGATGTGCCGCCGGTGTCGCTGGAGCAGCTCCAGGCCGCCGCGCAGGCGATCGTCGACTCCGGTGCCGCATCGGCCGGGCTCGTGCTCGACTCGGGCGCCGATTCCGGTGGTGGCTGGTTCCTCGAGCAGTGGTTCGGCCGCTCCGGTGAGCTCTACGCCGACAACGGCAATGGGCGACTCGCCCGAGCGACCGAGGTGTTGTACGACAACGAGCTGGGAGCGGAACTGTTGACGTTCCTCCAGGGCATGATCGACGACGGTCTCGCCGTGAACGTCGGCGACAACGCATCGGGCACCGACTCGCTGCTGAAGCTCGCTGACCAGACCGCTCCTGCCGCGATGGTGATGTACACCTCCGCAGCGCTCGGCACGGTGTTCAACGCACTCGGTGGCGGCGCGATCCCCGGCCTCACCGCCGAGGACGTCGGCGTGGGCCCGATGCCTGGTCCCGGCGAGACCCCCGCCGTGCAGGTCGGTGGCGCGTCCCTGTGGATCGCCGGCGACAAGTCCGACGCCGAGACGGCTGCGGCATGGGACTTCATCACCTATCTGACGAGTGCCGAGACGCAGTCGACGTGGGCTGCGGGCACCGGCTACGTCCCGATCCGTGCGGACGCGACCATGATCGAGCCGCTGGTCACGAAGTACGCCGACGACCCCCGCTACAAGGTCGCCTACGACCAGCTGGTGTCGGGCCAGAACGACGTCGTGAACAACTCGCCGGCACTCGGACCGCTCCGTGAAGTGCGTGCCGAGACGGCCAACGCCGTCGCCACGGTCTTCAACGGCGGCGACGCGGCCGAGGCCCTCGCGGCTGCCGCCGAGGCCAGCAACGCGCTGATCCGCAGCTACAACGAACGGAACTGATCCGGTGGTTCCCCGAGCCAGGGCTCGGGGAACCGTTGGCCGGTAGGGTCGGGGACCTATGGCTACAGCTTTTCCCCCGTTCGATGGTTCGGCTTCCAAGACGCAGGAGTTTCCTGCCGCTCCCGAGATGGGGATCGACCCCACGAAGCGCTACACGGCCAAGCTCGACACGACGCTCGGCGAGATCGTCATCGCGCTCGACGCGGTCAAGGCGCCCAAGACGGTCAACAACTTCGTCTTCCTGGCACTGCACCACTACTACGACGGCGTGATCTTCCACCGGATCATCAACGGCTTCATGTGCCAGGGCGGCGACCCGACCGGCACCGGCCGTGGCGGCCCCGGGTACCGTTTCGAGGACGAACTCCCCAAGCCGCGTGAGTACCAGATCGGTTCCGTCGCGATGGCGAACGCCGGCCCGAACACCAACGGCAGCCAGTTCTTCATCGTGTCCGGTCCGTCCGGTGTCGGCCTGCCGCCGCAGTACAGCTTGTTCGGTCAGGTCGTGAAGGGTCTCGACATCGTCGACACCATGCAGAACGTGGCGACCGGCGGCGGCGACAAGCCCAAGACCGACGTCGTGATCAACAGCGTCGAGATCACCGTCGCCGACTGATGTGACAGATCGTGCCTGGCACGATCTGTCACATCGGCAACGACCACCTGATCGTCCGGGTGATCACCTCACCCGCCGGTCGCAGGGCGAGCGTCTCGGTCACCGGGAGGAACGGCAACCGCAGCGGAAGCCGGGTCCATGCCGGCATCAGCGCGACCGCCGACGCCGCGAGCAGGCCGTACGCGGGCCGCGCCGCGAGCGGCAAGGGTGGCTGGACGAGCAGGTAGCGCGCCGCAGCGCGGGCTTCGCGAGTGCCGCGGAGTTCGGGCCGGAAGGCCCGCAGCTGCTCGCGGAGCTGGGCCTCGGTCTCGGGTGGCTCGCTCGCGCCGAGCGCCCGGGCGATGATCGCACTGTCGGAGACGTAGGCGTCACGTTCGGCGCCCACGAGGGGCCGTTGCCCGAACCGGTCGTGCGCTGCCAGGAAGCTGTCGAGTTCGGCGATGTGGACCCATGACAGCAGGTGCGGGTCGTTGGCGGAGTAGCGACGGCCGTCCGCGGCGACACCCGTGACGCGATCGTGGACCCGTCGCACGACCTCGATCGACCGCTGGGCCTCCTCGGCGCTGCCGAACGTCGTGGCGCCGAGGAAGTCGGCGGTTCGCTGGAGTCGTCCCCACGGATCGACGCGGTAATCGGAGTGCTCGGCGACACCCGCCATCGCCAATGGGTGCAACGACTGGAACAGCAGCGCTCGGAGTCCACCGATGAACATCGACGCGTCGGCGTGCACGCGACGGATGGGGGCGTCCGCGGTGAACCAGCCATCCGCGCCGGACTGCGCGTCGCGGGGTGGTGCGTCCGGCCCGACGACGCGTGAGCGGATCTGCTCGCCGAGCCAGGTTCGGACATCGGGTGCCATTGGCCCATCGTGCCACGGCGCCATGAGTACCATCCTGGCGTGCCCGAGGAATCTGTGTCCGAACCCGTTCCGGGAGCGCACGATCCGTCGGGTCGGCCGTACGAACGTCGAGCGACCGACCGCACGATGCCGCGATGGGTGATCCCGGCGACGTTCGTGTTCTGGACCGGCTTCCTGCTGACCTTCATCGCGCGCCACGTCTTCCACCGGTTGTCGTCCCTGATGGTCTTGTTGCTGGTGTCGGTGTTCCTGTCGTTGGCGATCGAGCCGGGGGTCAACCGTCTCGCGCATCGCGGATGGCGGCGGGGTCGGGCGACGATCTCGATCTTGCTCGGTGTGCTCATCGCGTTCTTGGTGTTCGTCGGAGCGGTCGGCACGTTGGTCGGCACGCAGATCGCCGACCTGCTGAGCGAATCGGACGCGTACATCACCGACACGGTGAACTTCCTCAACGACAACTTCTCGACGAACATCGATCCGCAGGACGTGATCGACGAGTTCAACGATCCCGATGGCCGGGTGCAGGAGTTCGTGCGATCGCAGAGCGATCAGGCACTCAAACTCTCGGTGACGGTGATCAACGTCATCTTCCAGGGGCTGTCGGTGCTGCTGTTCACCTACTACCTCGTCGCCGACGGACCCCGGTTCCGTCGCGGGATCTGTTCACGCCTGCCGCCCGCACGACAGAAGCGTGTGCTCGACGCGTGGGAACTCGCCATCACCAAGACCGGCGGCTATCTGTACTCGCGGGCACTGTTGGCGCTGCTGTCGGCGTTCTTCCACTGGATCGTGTTCCAGTCGATCGGCACGCCCGCGCCGATCGCGCTCGCGCTGTGGGTCGGACTGGTCAGCCAGTTCCTCCCGGTCGTCGGTACGTACCTGGCCGGCATCCTGCCCGTGCTCCTGACGCTGCTCGACTCGCCGCTGAAGGCGCTGATCGTGATCGTGTTCATCACCTTGTACCAGCAGATCGAGAACTACTTCTTCATGCCGAGGATCACGGCGAAGACGATGGAATTGCATCCCGCGGTGGCCTTCGGTGCCGCGCTGGGTGGCGCGTCGCTGCTCGGGTTCGTGGGCGCGCTGCTCGCGTTGCCGGCGGCGGCGATGGCACAGGCGCTCGTCACCGAGTGGGGCAAGCGGTATGACGTGGTCGACAGCCACCTGACGACGCTGCAGCGACCGAAGGGTGCGCCGCCCGGCCCGGTCATCCCCGGCCCCGACGACGCGGAGCCGGCATGACACGCTTCGACGGGGCGATCGCTCCCATCGCGGTCACGACGCGCAGCGGCTTCGAGGAATCGGTGCACCACGGCGCGGGCGTTGCCGTGGCTGCATCGGGCGAGGCGACGGCGACGGTGGGCGACGCCGACCTCGTCGTGTACCCGCGGTCGAGTCTCAAGCCGATGCAGGCGCACGCGATGGTCGCGGCCGGTCTCGAGCTGCCCGACGAGCTCCTCGCGGTCGCGTGCGCGAGCCACGACGGCGCCGACGTCCATCTCGACGCGGTCCGGGCGATCCTCGATCGGTTCGATCTCGTCGAGTCCGACCTGCAGAACACGCCGACGCGACCGTTGGACAGTGCGGCGCGCACGGCCGCTCGGGAGGCGGGAATCGGACCGTCGTCGTTGCAGCAGAACTGTTCCGGCAAGCACGCGGCGATGTTGGCCACGTGTCGAGTCAACGGATGGTCGATCGACACGTACCTCGATGTCGACCACCCGTTGCAGCAGGCGATCACAGCGGGCTTCGAACGCTTGGGCTGCACCGTTCATCACATCGGGATCGACGGATGCGGTGCGCCGACCCATGCGTTGTCGTTGTCGGGTCTCGCCGGTGCGTTCTCGACGATCGCCACGGATGGCACGCCGGTTGCACGGTCGATGCGCGCCAACCCGGTGCTGGTCGCTGGCCTCGCCCGGGACACGACGCGCTGGATGCAGGCGGTGCCGGGTCTGATGACCAAGGACGGTGCGGACGGTGTGATGGCCGGTGCGTTGGCCGATGGTCGATCGTTCGCGTACAAGATCGCCGACGGCAGCGATCTGGCGCGAGAGTCGGTGATGTCCGAGGCGATGTCGCGTCTCGGGGTCGATGTCGCTGGGCTGGCACCGGATCTGCTGTCGCATCCGGTGCTCGGGCACGGTCGGGAAGTCGGCCAGGTCCGTGCGCTCGAATGGGTGCCATGCAGTTCCTGACGCTCGACACCGACTCGTTCCACTACGGCGTCGCCGAACCGGTCGCTCCACTGGTGCGGCGGGTCATCGCCAACAACCCGTCCAAGTTCACCTATCACGGCACGGGCACCTACATCATCGGCGGTGACGCGAGCGGACACGGTGACGTCGTGGTGATCGATCCCGGTCCCCGCCTCGACTCGCATCGAGACGCGCTGGCGGCGGCCTTGGCCGGGTGCACGGTGCGTTCGATCCTCGTGACGCACTGCCACTCCGATCACTCACCGCTGGCGGCGTGGCTGGCTGCCGAGACCGGCGCGCCGACGGTTGCGTTCGGCCCGCACGGTGACGACGAGTGGGACATCGGTGACGACCCCGTCGAGGAAGAGCCCGACGCCGCCGCGTCCGACGAGGAGACCGAGTCGGCCGAACCGGTGATGGAGGAGAGCACCGACCGTGACTTCACTCCCGACGTCGTCGCACGTACCGGTGACACCGTGGCGTCGGGGGGTCGCTGGTCGATCGACGCGGTGCACACGCCCGGGCACACCTCGAACCACATGTGTTTCGCCCTCGATGACGGCACGGCGCGGACGCTGTTCACGGGTGATCACGTGATGGGGTGGAGCACGACCGTCGTCGGCCCGCCCGACGGCGACATGTCGACCTACATCGACTCGCTCCGGCTGGTCGCCGGCCGTGACGACGACGTGGCGATCCCGACGCACGGGTCACCGATCCCCGATCCCTCGAGGTTCATGAACGAGCTGATCGAGCACCGTCTCCAACGAGAGGCGCAGATCCTCGGGCAGGTCCGTTCGGGTGTGGACTCGATCCCCGCGATGGTCGAGACGCTCTACGCCAACGTGCGCCGCGAACTCCACAAACCGGCCCGACGCAGTGTCCTCGCTCACCTCGTGAAGCTCGTCGACGACGGCGCCGTGACCGCCCAGAACCCGGCCGAGGCCCCCACCGAACGCCCCCGCCTCGACTCCACCTACCACCCCATCTGAGGCCGACACCACGAGGTGTTACATCAGGGGTCAGACCCCTGATGTAACGCTCGCCATCACGCCAGGGGTCGGACCCCGGACGTGACCATCACTCGTCGAGTTGCTTGACGAGGGTCTTGGGGGCGACGCAGCGGTATGCCTCGGTGATCACGGCGGCGATCTCCTCGTCGTCGCGATCGATGTCGAGCCGGAGTCCGATCCACCCGCGGTGGCCGACGTACGCGGGGCGGTAGTAGCGCTCGGGCTCGGCCTCGATCATCTGCTCCTGCACACCTGGAGGCGCGGCGCACCAGATGGCGTATCCGTTGCCGTCACCGTGATGGTTCTCGTGGTACGTGACGAACGTCTTCTTGTCGCGGATGAACCAGGTGGGCGAGCCGTGACTCAACCGTTCGGTGGTCTCGGGGAGCGAGAGAGCGATCTTGCGGACGGCGTTCAGCGGAGTCGTTGCCACCCGCGGAACTGTAGGACAGCGAACGCGGCGACGGGAACGGCCGCCGACGCCACGAGCAGCGAGCCGCCGGCCGAGTACCAACCGGCGACGATGGTGACGATGCTCGCTGCGACGTAGGCGGAGTCCATGGTGACGACGACGGGAGCGAACCTGCGCAGCCGTTCGTCCGGTTGGAACGAGAGGAGCGCGACCTCAGCGGCGAACACGAGGAAGGCGATGCCGACGACGCGGACCCAGCCGGGATGGCCCGTGTCGAGCACCCGGTCGAGCCGTTCGGGGACGACGGTCATCGCGAGTCCAGACAGCGCAGAGAGCCCGGCGTTCACGCGCAACGTCGCACGCAGGAGCCTGCCCGGTCGGGAGTCTGCAGCAGGTGCGTACTCGTCGGAGCGGAGGGACGTGTGTGTGGTCATGCCGACCATGTTCGGGGCCCGGGGGCGGGTTGGCGATGACGTGAGAGGTCATGGCGGCCATGACGTCGCCTGGGTACGGTCGTCGCATGTCCACAGTGATGCCAACCGCCACGGTGCTCGCATCCCCACCGGTCGGCGCCGGGTCGTTGCTGCGATCGTGGCGGGAACGGCGCCGGGTCAGCCAGCTCGAACTCTCGACCGTGGCCGCGGTGTCGACACGGCACCTCTCCTACGTCGAGACGGGCCGCTCTCGCCCGAGCCGCGAGCTCCTGCTGCATCTGGCGGAGCGGCTCGACGTCCCGCTGCGCGAACGCAACCAGTTGTTGCTGGCCGCCGGATTCGCACCGGTGTTCACCGAGTTCGACCTCGACGATCCCGAGATGCGTCCGATCGCCGACGCGCTCAGCGTGATGCTCGCCGGCAACGAGCCCAACCCGACCATCGTCATGGATCGGCACTGGAACCTGCTGATGGCGAACGACTCTGCGCTCCTGCTCACCGCTGGCGCAGCGCAGCACCTGTTCGAACCGAACATCAACATCCTGCGGCTCTCACTGCACCCCGACGGGCTCTCGTCGCGCATCGTCAACTTCGCCGAGGTCGCCCATCATCTGATCGATCGGCTCCGCCGCCAGATCGCGCTCACGGGCGACCCGGTGCTCGGTGACCTCCTCGAGGAGGCGTTGGAGTGGACGGCTGACATCGAGCAGGCCGATCCGGATCCGACCGCTGCGGTGGTGCCGATGACGATGCTGATCGACGGCCAGGAACGCTCGTTCTTCTCGATGGTGTCGACGTTCGGGACCGCCGCCGACGTGACCGCGGCCGAGTTGACGATCGAGACGTTCTACCCGGCGTGAGGCGTTCGGAGTCCGTCAGCGGAAGTTGAAGGCACCGTCGGTGATCGTGTACGGCAGCCCGAAGCCGAAGGTGTCACGGGCGAAGATCGAGAACAGGATCGCCAGTGCCCCCAGGAGCGCGATGTTCTTCATGAACTGCGACATCTGCATCTGACGGGTGGCCGGGTCGCGCTCGGCCCAGAACCGGTGCATGAGGAAGGTCACCGGGAGCAGCGTGAGCATCAGCAGCAGCGCACCGAGATCACCCCAGATGCCGAACAGGATCGAGATGCCGCCGACGAGGAAGGCGACACCGGTGGCGATGACGCCGGGCTTGGCCGGTTCGATGCCCTTCGACGCGGCGTACTGGGTCGACCCCTCGATGTCCGCCAGCTGGCCGATGCCTGATCCGATGAAGAGGACAGAGAAGAGGATCCGACCGATCAACCAGAGTTCGTCCATGCGCCGATTCTCACACACTCGTGCGTGTGGACATGCCGATGGGTCGTGGACCGATGTCAGATGCCGTCGGCCGCAGCGGCACCGGCTTCGTCCTCCACGGTGGCAGTCGCCGCTGCGGCGGCCGCTGCACGGATCCGTGCGAAGACGTCCGGCGGCTCGCTCCACGGGTCGGCGAGGGTGCCCGCGGTGGCGTCGCGGATCGTCGACCACACCCGTTCGGGGGTGCAGGGCAGGTCGATGTGGCGGACGCCGAGGTGGGCCAGGGCGTCGATCACCGCGTTCTGGACCGCGGGTGTCGCACCGATCGTGGCCGCTTCGCCGATGCCCTTGGCGCCGAGCGGGTTGAGTGGTGTCGGGGTTTCGGTCGAGTGGGCTTCGAACGAGGGCAGTTCGGCGGCCGACGGAATGGCGTAGTCGGCGAGGTTCGACGTGACCGGGTTGCCGTCGCTGTCGAACAGCACTTCTTCGTAGAGGGCCTGGCCGACGCCCGCGGCGATGCCGCCGTGCTGCTGGCCTTCGACGAGCAGCGGCGCGAGGACCGTGCCGCAGTCGTCGACGGCGATGTGGCGGACGAGGCGTGTGCGACCGGTCTGGGTGTCGACCTCCACGACCGCGATGTGGGCGCCGAAGGGAAAGGTCGCACCGTCCTGGTGGAAGTCGAACTCGCCGTCGAGCTGTTCGCCCTCGGCGGTCGCTCGGCTGGCGAGCTCGGCCCAACTCAGCGCCTGGGCTGGTACGCCCGCGACGCCGATGGTGCCGCTCGCGGTGTCGACGACGATGTCGGCGACGTCGGCTTCGAGGAGGCGGGCCGCGATGTCCTTGGCCTTGACGACCATGGCTTCGGTGGCACCGCGCACGGCGGAACCGCCGAGCTGCAGTGATCGGGATCCGCCGGTGCCGCCGCCGGTGCGGACGCGATCGGTGTCGCCGTCGACGAGCGTGATCCGTTCCACGGGGATCCCGGTCTGGTCGGCGACGAGCATGGCGTAGGCCGTCTGGTGGCCCTGCCCGTGGGAGAGCGTTCCGGCGTAGACGGTGGCCGATCCGTCGTCGTGGACCTCGATCGATCCGAACTCGTCGGCGCCGCCGCCTGCAGTGATCTCGACGTAGGCGGCGACGCCGATGCCGAGCAACACGTCGTCGCCGCGATCGCGTCGGGCGGCCTGGTCGGCGCGCAGGTCGTCGTAGCCGACGAGTTCGGCGGCTCGCTCGAGCGGCATCAGGTACTTGCCGGAGTCGTAGGTGTTGCCGGTCAGGGTGGTGAACGGGAAGACGTCGTCGCCCAGGAAGTTGCGGCGCCGGATCTCGATCGGGTCGATGCCGAGTTCGAGTGCCGCCTGGTCGACGAGTCGTTCGAGCAGCGCCGTGGCTTCCGGGCGCCCGGCACCTCGGTACGCGCCCATCGGGGTGGTGTTGGTGACGGCGACGGCGACGTCGAACTCGATCGTGGGGAAGGCGTAGGTGCCCTGGGCCATCCGCCGCGTGCCGCCGGGAAGGTACGCGCCGACGGACGGGTATGCGCCGGCATCGCCCACGAGGCGGACCCGGAGGCCGGTGAAGTCGCCGTCGCTGGTGCAACCGAGCTCGGCGTACTGGATCTGACCGCGGCTGTGGGGGAGGGCCTTCATGTCGTCACTGCGTGGTGGCACCCACACGACGGGGCGGCCGGTGCGTCGGGTCGCCGCAGCGACGACCGAGTACTCGGCGTGGATGCCGGCCTTGCCGCCGAACCCGCCACCGACCTGGGCGGTGATGATGCGCACCTCGGACATCTCCATGCCGAGCGCCGCCGCGAGTTGGCCGTGGAGCCCATGCGGCATCTGGGTCGAGGCCCAGAAGGTGAGGCGGCCGTTGGCGTCGACCTCGGCCGCGCAACAGTCGGGCTCCATGGGCACGACGGCCATGCGCTGGTTGACGTACCGGCCGCGAACGACGACGTCGGCGGTGTCGAAGTCGGTGTGGGGCGTGTCGGGGATGACCATCGCCTGGTTCGATCCGTGGTCGACGAAGATCAGGTCGGCGTCGTCGGCGAGTGCGGCTTCGGCATCGACGTATGGCGTGAGCGGTTCGATGTCCGCCCAGACGGCGTTGGCCGCGTCGGCGCCCTGCTCGGGTGTCTCGGCGAGGACGACGGCGATGGGTTCGCCGACGAATCTGACGCGGCCCTCGGCGAGCGGGGGGCGAGCGAAGTCGGGGTGGACGGGGACGAATCCGTGGTGCGGGGCGACGCCGAGTTCGGCAGCGGTGAGGATCTCGACGACGCCGGGCATGCCGATGGCATCGTCGACGTGGATCGCGTTGATCGTGCCGTGTGCGACGTCGGAGCGCACGAACACCGCGTGCAGCTTGTTCGACAGGTCGAGATCGGCGAGGTAGCGGCGGGTTCCGGTCAGCAGTTCGGGGTCCTCGGTGCGCAGCACGCGGGTGCCGAGGATCGATCCGGGTCGGGGCAGCGCGGCGTCAGTCACAGCCGCCGAACCTACTCGTCGCTCGTTCAGTCAGGTCACGTGAAGCCGAACGCATTCCCTGTTTCCCCGTCGGGAACTCGCGGAACCGCGATGCGCCGTTCGAGTCCCGCCGCTCGGGTTCTGCGGGACCGTGTTGTGTCAGTCGACGCCGTTGGCCGCGAGGAATTCGAGGGTTCGACCGAGCGCGATCGCGGCGGCGCGCGGATGGTGGGATGCTCGGCTGTCGCAGTTGAATCCGTGCTCGGCTCCGGCGTAGACGTGCACGGGCACCTCGGGCCGGGCGGCGGTGATCTCCTCGACCTGGTCGAGCGGGATCCCGTGGTCGAGTTCGCCGAAGTGCAGCATGGTGGGCGCGGCGGGTCGGCGGTCCTTCAGGCCGTGGACTCGGCTGCCGTAGTAGCCGACGGCGGCGGCGACGGGCAGGTCGCATGCTGCGGCCCAGGCGATGCTCCCGCCCAGGCAGTAGCCGATCACCGCGACGGGCCCGGTCTCCGCCACGTGATCGACGGCGGCGGCGACGTCGGACATGATCTGATCGAACGGGATCGACATCGCGAAGCCGATGCCGGCCTGCATCCCCGCCTCGTCGTAGTCGAGGTCGACACCCGGTTCGCTGCGGTCGAAGAGTGCAGGGGCGATCGCCCGGTAGCCGAGGCCGGCGTACTGGTCGACGACGGAGCGGATGTGGTCGTTGACCCCGAAGATCTCCTGCACGATCACGACCGAGGCGGTCGCTCCGTCGGGGTGGACCTCGTACGCGTCGAGTTCGTGGCCGTCAGCAGCGGTGAGTCGGGTCATGCCACCGACGATAGAACGTCGCGCCGAGCGGGCTGTCAGCCGATCGGCGTCGTTCATTCCGCAATACGTCCCGGAATCCGGGACGTGTTGCAAAGAGAACGGATCAGCGGAACCGGGCCAGGGGAACCGGGCAGAGGGAACGGTCAGGGG
>JBAWHL010000081.1:0-2476 GCA_049593815.1 Ilumatobacteraceae bacterium
GTCCGAGCGCGAGTTGATCGACCGCAGCGATCGCATCTTCTGCAGCCCTCGGCACGTGCACTTCCTCGAGATGGAGTACGGCGTTCCGTTCGACGCGATCCCCGACGCGATCGGCCGCATCGCCGACCTGGTCTCGCGCCTGCCGTTCCCGCCGCTGTTCCCGATCGAGGTACGAGCCTCTGCCGCCGACGACATCCCACTGTCGACCGCCAACGGCCGCGACTCCGGCTGGATCGCCGTCCATCAGTACGTCGGTGCCCCGTACGAGGCGTATTTCCAGGGTGTCGAGCAGATCATGAACGACTACAACGGCCGTCCGCACTGGGGCAAGATGCACTATCAGAGCTCGATGACCTTGGCCCACCGTTACCCCGAGTGGAACTCCTTCCGAGAGATGCGAGCACAGCTCGACCCCACCGGCACGTTCCGCAACGCCTACCTCGATCGAGTCCTCGGACCCATCTGAGCACCCGACACTCGACGAGCCCGACGAATGTCAGGCGTGCGGGCTAGGGGCAGGGGCCTAGGGACAGGGGATCGCCGGCGTGTGCTCGGGGAGTTCGGCGCGGCCTTCCGGGGTGGTGATCTCGATCGGGAGGTCGACGGCCCAGGCACGATCGTCGTGGGCCGTGCTGCGAGCCCAGATGATGCCGGCACCGGCGTCGTCGATCAGCACCATCGCGCCGGAATCACCTGACTCGATCACCGCACTGACTTCGAAACCGTGTCGCTCGACGTCCCGGTCGCGGTAGATGTCGGTCGTGACGATGTTGACCGGGCGGATCACGTCGATGTCGACGACTCGAGCGTCGGACTCACCGCGCGAGGGGAGCATCACGGTGCCGTGATCGCCGGCGGACGCGACACCGTCGAGGTCGACGAGCGGTCGACCGATCGGCGTGGGGGTGCGGAGCACGGCGATGTCGTCGTCGGGGTCGATCAGGACGATCGTCGCCTCGGACTGCTCGCCCATGCTTCCCGTGACCAGGATCTCGTCGGCACCGGCGACGACGTGCGCCGCCGTGACGATCAACCCGTCGCCGATCGCCGTGCCCACACCGAGATTCGCGCGGGGACCACATCCGGTCGATCTGATGTCGATGACCGATTCTGCGAGCACCACATCGGGGTGATCGTCGGAGCACGCGACCAGCGGTGCGACACCGCAGAGCAGCGCAGCGACGACGCCGCGACGCGTCACACCGAGCCGAGCGGGCCTGGGAACGTGATCGCATCGGCGCGCATGGACCGACGGTACTCTCGGCCGTCGTGCACCCGCTTCACCAAGTGATGATCGACGCTGCCGCTGGCCGGTTCCCGGCGATCGACGGTCGTGCGGAGACCCATCGCCCGGAGCCCGGCGGTCATCACGGTGTGTTCGAGTTCACGGGTCACGCCCACGTGCTCAGCAACGGTGCGCCGGAGGAGGTTCTCGAGCGCGGTGCCGACGGGTTCGGTGGTGCGTCGCATCCCGATCTGCTGCGGTGGCTCGCGGGTCCGGACGGGTGGATCGGTTCTCATGACGCGGTGCTGGTGACGCGCGGTCGAGGTGGAGGAAACCTGCCGGAACGCGCCGACCTCGAGGACCACCCGCGGGTCGTGCGCGCGCGTCGACACCGACGCAACGTGCGCGTCCACGGCGACACCACCGGCGTCGTGACGCTCGGCAACGGCCTCGTCGACCGCCTGGAGATGTCGGTCGAGCTGTTCGACCCGTCGGCATCGGGCCAGGGTGCCGGCGGAGCGTTGATCTCCGAAGCGATCGCCCTGGTTCCCGCGGGCACGCTGGTCTGGGCCCAGGTGGCGCCGGGAAACGCAGCGTCGTTGCGGGCATTCCTACGGCTGGGGTTTCGTCCGATCGGTGCCGAAACACTGCTGATGCCGGCCGGAACTGGCACCGCGGATGCTCCGTCGTGACACAGAACTGGAACATCTCTGGTTCCTGGTCTGACACGAACACGCGCTAGACCCGAGTTGGTCATCTTGTATCCGCGCAGTTGGGCCGGATCTCCCCGAGTTCATTCGAGGCGGCATGAACCACGACATCATCATTCGCAACGGCACCGTCGTGGACGGAACCGGCTCGCCTGCGAGGCGCGCCGATGTCGCGATCACGGGCGATCGGATCACGGCAGTGACCGATCTGGCTGACGGTGGGGTCGAGGGCCGCGCGACCCGCGAGATCGATGCCGAGGACCGCCTGGTCACGCCGGGGTTCGTCGACATCCACACCCACCTCGACGCACAGCTGGCCTGGGACCCGATCGGTACGTCCAGCTGTTGGCACGGGGTCACGAGCGTCGTCGTGGGCAATTGCGGTGTCACGTTCGCCCCCTGCAAGCCCGAAGACCGTCACACGCTTGCCGAGATGATGGAGAGCGTCGAGGACATCCCCCAGCGAGCAATTCTCGAGGGCCTGCCATGGGACTGGACAACCTACGGCGAATACCTGCAGTGGGTCGACGGCACCGACAAG
>JBAWHL010000082.1:0-5237 GCA_049593815.1 Ilumatobacteraceae bacterium
GCCATGAGCAGCAGAACAACCAGCACAAGTTCGAGGGCAAGTCGTCCTCGCGCAAGCATCGCCTCGATCGCGATGCAGACGTCCACAAGGGCGATGCCCGCAAGATCAAGCGCCTCCTGGCTGAGCGCTGAGAAAGGTCCAAGACAATGGCACGAGTGAAACGTGGCGTCGCGTCCAAGAAGCGGCACAAGAAGGTACTGAAGCAGGCCAAGGGCTACTACGGCAACAAGAGCCGTTCGTTCCGCGCCGCCAACGAACAAGTCATGCGGTCGGGCAACTATGCCTTCCGTGACCGTCGCGCCCGCAAGGGTGAGATGCGTCGTCTGTGGATCCAGCGCATCAACGCCGGAACCCGTCAGCACGACATGAGCTACAGCCGATTCATCGCCGGTCTGAACGCTGCAGGCATCGAAGTCGACCGCAAGATCCTCGCGGATCTCGCGGTGACCGATGCGGCGTCGTTCAAGTCGTTGGTCGACGCAGCCAAGGCTGCGCTCGACTGATCAGCCACACTGGTGCACGATGAGTGCACTGGCGTTCAACAATTCACGAGTACAGCAACTGCGGCGCCTGATCGGGCGTCGCAGTTCGCGTTCCGACGACGGACTGTTCGTCGTCGAGGGCCCGGTACTCGTCGCCGAGGCGGTCGCGGCAGGCTGGACCGTCGATGCGCAGTTCGTTCCCGATGGGTCCGAAGGATCCATCGACGGCGCGGGCACCGTGTTCGAACTCGCGGACGGAGTGCTCGGCCGGGTCGCGTCGACCGAGACGCCGCAGAGTCCGATCGCGCTGGTCCGGATCCCCGAATCGCCACCGGTCGCGGACGCGCTGGCGACCGCCTCGTTCGCCGTGGTGCTCGATCGGGTCACCGATCCGGGCAATCTCGGCACGATCATGCGCTCCGCCGAGGCGGCTGGGGCGGACGTGATCGTCCTGACGCCAGGCAGCGTGGATCCGTACAACCCGAAGGTCGTTCGTGCGTCGGCCGGTGCCCTGTTCCACGTGCCGGTGGTGACCGCATCGATCGATGACGTCGCGGACGCCGGACTCCGGTTGTTCGGGACGACGAGCCACGACTTCCCCGGCCGAACCGTGGTCGCGCACACCGAGGCCGACCTGGCCGGTCGAATCGCGATCGTGATGGGCAACGAGGCGGCCGGGCTCCCGGACGAATGGACCGACACCATCGGACCGATCGACTCCTGGATCACGATTCCGCATCTCGGGCGCAGTGAGTCGCTCAACGTCGCGATGGCGACCACGGTGCTCGTGTTCGAGGCGGCCCGCCAGCGCGCCACCGCAACCACCCCGATGTGACGAATCGGGCTATCGACGCGTGAGGACGATCAGGTACTGACCGCCGCCCGGTTCGACCGCGGCGTCGACCGCGAGCGTCGGTTCGAGCCGCGAGATCCGATCGACGATCCACTCCGCAGCACGTTCGGCGTCCGCGGGGTCGACACATCGGCCGACGGCCTCGCGCCCACCCTTGCGCTGCATCCGTTCGACGGTCGTCAGGATCACCGCGGGATCGGCGACGAAGAGATCGTCGGGCCACTCGACCACCGGTTTGGTGCTGCCCTTGCCGGTGTTGCACGAGCGGTGAGCGAGACGTTCCTGACCCGTGCCAGTGCCCTTCCCGCCGCCCTTGCCCTTGCCCTTGGCCTTCGCCTTGCGTTCGGTGGTGCGACTGTCGATGCTCGGCCCACGCGGGTCGTTCACGGACATGTCGGCATCGACGGGCTCGTCGCAGAGCCAGCAGCGCCAACCATCCTGTTCGCCGATCTCGTCGAGGCGCATCAGGTCGTCAGGTCTCGGTCGTCACGCACGCCGGGGACCCTACTGAACGGTGGGGACGCATCGCATCCGGGGAGAGAGCTACGGTCGGGGCGTGACGACGGACGTGATCCCGGTGCTGCGCGTGGCGGACGGGGATGCCGCCGCCGCGTGGTATTCGAGGCTCGGGTTCGAGACGACGTTCCAGCATCGGTTCGGTCCCGGGTTTCCGTTGTACAGGGGCATCCGGCGAGAGGGAACCCAGATCCACCTCTCGGAGCACGCCGGCGATGCCACCGCCGACACCCTGGTCTACGTCTGGGTCGACGACATCGACCTCGTGGCGACCGAGTTCGCCCTCGACGTCACGGAACAGCCATGGGCGCGCGAAGTTGAGCTGATCGACCCCGACGGGAACCGGTTGCGGGTGGCCCAGCGCGTCGGCGACCGCAGCGTCGACAGCGAACTGGGCGCGGGCACGGCAGCGACGTTGGCCGCGCTGGAGCACGCGATGTGGAACGTCGAGACTCGGTGCGACCGGTCCTGGATGGAGGATCACCTGACCGAGGACTTCACCGAGTTCGGGTACAGCGGGCGGACGTACGACAAGACATCGATCCTCGATCAGCACGTCAGCAGCGTCGACATCGAGCTTCCACTGCAGGATCTGACGATTCGTACGATGGGCCGCGACGCCGCGCTCGTCACCTATCACAGCGTGCAGTCACGCGGGACGGGCAACCGTGCCTCGGTGTGGCGACGCAGCGGTGCGTCCTGGCGCCTGTCGTTCCACCAGGGCACGCCGGCGGATCGCTGAACGTCGCCGTCATCGGCACACGAAGGCGCCCGATTCGCCGGTCACGACGAACTCGCCGTGCTCGTCGATGTCGCGCTGGACCGCCACGCGGACGTCGGCGACGACGTCCGCCCACGGTCGTTCGGTCTGGTGCTCGTAGTGATCGGCGACGCTGGCGACGTAGTCGGCAGCGATGTCAGCGTCGCGAAGACGAACGGGGGCGACGTCGTCAGGGCGCACGCATTCGACCTCGTCGAACGCGACGGAGAGCTGTTCGGCCCCGTTGCCGAGCGAGAACTCGTGTGTCGACGGGTTGCGCAGTTCCCATCCCGGCGTGACGACCCGAACGGCTGCTTCGTTCAACGACCGCAGCGCCCGCAGGTGATCGATGCCGTTGGTGACCGCGATGCACACACCGCTCGGGGCGAGCACGCGGCGGAGCTCATGGGCCGCCGCTGCACGATCGGCGACGTGGTAGAGCATGTGCAGCGCGAGCACGACGTCGAACGCGTCGTCGGGAAAGGGAAGCCGGGTGACGTCGGCGTTGGCCGCCTCGGCATGCCCGGCCGCCGTCAGCATCCCGAACGAGAGGTCGCAGCCGACCGCAGACACCCCCCGGCGGCGCAACGCACGGAGATACATCCCGTTTCCGCAGCCGACGTCGAGCACCCGTCCGTCGAACCGGTCGTCCACACCCGCCATCTGCAGCACCCAACCGACGATGTCGAACGGTGGCTGTTGCTGTTCCCACAGCCGTTGCCGCGCGCGGAGGTTGCCGTCGCCTGCGTATTGCGTCGGAGGGTTGAGGGTCACCGAACCAGTCTGGCGCAGAACCGATGCTGGTCGCGGCCGGGCGTGGCCGGTAACCTCTGGCCCTGTGCAGCCGCAGTCGCAGCGATTTTCGTGCCCCGGGTGAACCGGGGAATGGCGCCACCGACGTCAGCGATCACTCGCTCCTGTGCCGTCTCCTGAGTTTGTCCGGGGCTTCCGCTTCCGTTCGCTCCCACACGCTCCTGCTCGAAAGGCTCCCCAGTGCTCACTGACATCTCCGCCGCCCGCGATGCGGCGCTCGCCGACATCGACAGGGCAGCGTCACTCGACGACGTCGCTGCGCTGACGGCGCGGCTCACCGGCAAGAAGGCCGAACTCGCACAGTTGAAGACCCGCCTCGGCGGACTCGACTCGATCGACGAGAAGAAGGCTGCTGGACAAGCGATCAACGAAGCCCTCGCCGAGGTCGCCACGGCGCTCGACGAGCGCAGGGTGTCCCTCGCTGCCGAGGCGCTCGAGGCCCAGGTCGTGGCCGAACGCCTCGACCTGACCGAGTTCGTCGGCAAGCCGACGCGCGGTCACGCTCATCTCGTGACCCAGGCATGGGAACGGCTCGAGGACGTCTTCATCGGTCTCGGGTTCCAGGTCGCCGAAGGCCCAGAGATCGAGACCGACTGGCACAACTTCGAGGCGCTCAACATGCCGATCGGGCATCCCGCCCGAGGTGAGTGGGACACCCTGTTCGTCGACCACGTCCCTCCGGGCGGTGAGCCGGGCACGACGGTGCTGCGCACGCACACCTCACCGGTGCAGATCCGCACGATGCTCGAGTCCGAACCGCCGATCTACATCGTGGCCCCGGGACGCGTCTTCCGACGCGACACGCCCGACGCGACCCACATGCCGGTGTTCCATCAGATCGAAGGTCTGGTCATCGATCGCAACATCACGATGGCGGACCTGGCCGGCACGATCGAGGCGTTCACCAAGGCGTTCTTCGGTCCTGGGTTCACGTCGCGCCTGCGACCCAGCTACTTCCCGTTCACCGAGCCTTCGGCGGAGTTCGACATCCAGCGTCCCGACGGCAGCTGGGTCGAACTCGGCGGATGCGGGATGGTGCACCCCAACGTGCTGCGCTCGGGCGGTGTGGACCCCGAGGAGTGGAGCGGGTTCGCGTTCGGGTTCGGCATCGACCGAATGGCGATCATGCGCCACGGCGTGGCCGACATCCGAGAGATGTTCTCCGACGACATCCGATTCATGGAGCAGTTCTGATGAAGATTCTCCTGTCCTGGCTCAACGAATACGGCGACTTCGGTGATCCGACCGATGCAGCTGCGGTGCAACGCGTCGCTGACGGACTCACGTCGCTCGGCCTCGAGGTCGACTCGGTCGACGTCGTCGGGCAGACGGTCGCGGGTGTGGTCACCGCCCGCGTCCTGCGCCTCGAACAACATCCTGACGCGGCCAAGGTCCAGCGGGTGTACGTCGACGCGGGTGACGGCGTCGAGCGCCACGTCTGGTGTGGGGCCTTCAACATGGCCGTCGACGACATCGTCCCGCTGGCCACGCTCGGCACGACGATGCCCGACGGTCGAACGATCGAACGCCGGGGCATCTTGGGGATCGACTCCGACGGCATGCTCTGCTCGGCCACCGAACTCGGGCTCGGCGACGACCATTCGGGGATTCGCATCCTGCCGACGGGACTGCCGCTCGGCGTGCCGTACGGCGAAGCACTCGGGTTGCAGCTCGACGTGCTGATCGATGCCGACGTCACGCGCAACCGGCCGGACTGCTGGGGCTACGTCGGCATTGCCCGTGATCTGGCGGCGAAGCTCGACGTGGCATTCCGACCGCCGACGCCGGTGCTCGAGGTGACCGGGGGCGAGCG
>JBAWHL010000083.1:0-4156 GCA_049593815.1 Ilumatobacteraceae bacterium
CGATCGTCGTCCAGTACTGGAACTGGATCAGCGGTGTGTTCTCTGGGGATCTCGGAAAATCGTATGCCAGCCAGATCGACGTCTCCGAGATCATTCTCGAACGACTCCCGATCACGCTGGAACTGACCACCCTGTCCATGATCGGTGTC
This sequence comes from Ilumatobacteraceae bacterium, assembly GCA_049593815.1. Classification (GTDB taxonomy): domain Bacteria; phylum Actinomycetota; class Acidimicrobiia; order Acidimicrobiales; family Ilumatobacteraceae; genus Sva-07. The sequence goes on from JBAWHL010000083.1 coordinate 150, forward strand.
GTCGTGGTCGCCGTGCCGATGGCACTCCTCGCGACCTATCGACACGGCTCCCGCATCGATCGAGTCATTGGCGTCATCACGTCGCTGGGCATCTCGGTCCCGCTCTTCGTCGTGTCACTGGTCTTCATCCTCGTGTTCACGAGCACGCTGGGGTGGCTGCCCTCACGGGGCTACGTTCCGTTCTCCGAGTCGCCTCGTGAGAACCTCAAACTGATGATCCTGCCGGTCAGCAGCATCATCTTCGTCGCCAGTCCACTGCTGGTCAGACACATGCGTGAGTCGATGATCGAAGCCGAGTCGGAGGACTTCGTTCGGACCGCAGTCGGGCAGGGCGCCGGACGATTCCGGGTACTGACCCGCCACGTCATGCGAACCTCGCTCGTTCCGACCTTCACGATGCTGGGCCTCCTCGTCGGCTACGCGCTGGCCGGCAGCGTGGTCATCGAGTTCGTGTTCGGACTCCCAGGCATCGGATCACTCGCTCTCGAGGCAGCGCTCAAGCGCGACTACGCCGTGCTGCAGAGTGTCGTGGTGCTCATCGTCATGATGTTCGTGTTCACCACCTTCGTGGTCGATGTGATCAACGGCCTGATCGATCCTCGCCTCAGGGTCGGAGAGTCGAATGGCTGAGCGCCGCTTCACCGCCTCGTCGATTCGTTGGCGCATGCCGAACCTCGGGATGATCCTCTTGGGGCTCACCGCCGCCATCTGTCTCCTGGGGCCGTTCCTCTGGAAGTACGAGGCCACCGAGATCGGTGCCGGCCTCCCGTTCCTCGGACCGATGGCCGACCACCCGCTCGGCACCGACGATCTCGGCCGCGATCAGCTCGCCCGGATGATGATCGGTGGGCGCGTCACCGTGTTCGTCGCGCTGGGCAGCACGCTGATCTCGCTGGTGTTGGGACTCGCGTGGGGCCTGGCCGCGGCAGCTCGTCGCGGGTGGATCGACGAGGTCCTGATGCGTCTGGCGGACTCGTTCATGGCGATCCCACAGATCGTGTTCGCGCTCGTGTTCGTGGCGGGCTTCGGCTCGAGCATGTCGTCGGTACTCATCGTCATCGGTGTGCTCTTGTCACCGGTGACCGCACGCGTCGTTCGAAGCGTCGCGATCAAGGAGTTCTCGTCCGACTACGCCGTTGCCGCCAAGGCATCAGGTCAGACCTCGATGCGGGTGCTTCTCACCGAGGTGCTGCCCAATCTCGTCCCGACCGTCCTCGTGCAGGCGACCATCAACGTGTCGGCAGCGATCATGTTGGAGGCGACCCTGAGCTTCATCGGGCTCGGCATCCAACCTCCGAACGCCTCATGGGGAACCCTCCTGCTGCAGGGCTACGGAAAGTTCTACAACAGCGCGTGGTTGGTGACGATCCCCACCGTCTGGATCGTGATCACCATCTGGTCGCTGACGTCGATCAGCGAACTTCATCGCCGGCGACAGCGCGAAGGATCGAGAGCATGAGCGTCGAATCGACGAAGCCGGTCCTCTCGGTCCGCGACCTCCAGGTCACGGTGCCCGTCAACGGCCAGGACGAACTCACGGTGCGCAACGTCAGTTTCGATCTGCTTCCCGCACAACGTCTGGGGCTCGTCGGTGAGTCGGGGAGCGGCAAGTCGCTGACGGCGTTGTCCCTCATGGGGATGTTGTCCCCGGCAGTGAAGATCCAGGGTGGCGAGATCATGCTCAACGGGCGTGACCTGGTCGGTCTGCCGCCGCGTGAGATGCGCTCCGTGCGCGGCCGAGAGATCGCCATGATCTACCAGAACCCGATGGCGGCGCTCAATCCGGTGCAGCGGATCGGGACCCAACTGGTCGAAGGAATCCGCCTCCATCAGACGATCTCCAAGGCGGCGGCGCGCCGACGTGCGATCGAACTCCTCGGCGACGTGGGGATCCCCAACCCGGGCCGCCGAATCGATGCGTTCCCCCATGAGTTGTCGGGTGGCATGCGTCAGCGAGTCGTGATCGCGATGGCATTGAGCTCCGAGCCCGACGTGATCGTGGCCGACGAGCCGACGACCTCGCTCGACGTGACGACCCAGGCTCGTGTGCTCACGCTCCTCCGCGAGCTCGTGACCACCCACGACACCGCGGTGATCCTCATCAGCCACGACCTCGAGGTCGCCGCCAGCTTCAGCGACGAAATCGTCGTGATGTACGCCGGTCGCATCGTCGAGCGCTCCACCTCCGAGGAGCTGTTCGCCGAGCCGCAGCACCCCTACACGCGGGCCCTCCTCGATTCGAGCTGCGTGCTGTCGACCGACATCGACAAACCGATCCCGGTGATCCCCGGCCAGCCGCCGGCACCCGGCAAGTTCCCCGAGGGCTGCGCGTTCCGGTTGCGTTGCTCGCGCGCCGAGGCCCGCTGCGCGACGATCGATCCCGAGCTGGTCGGTCCACGCCATCGTGCGGTCGCCTGCCACGTCCCCTATCCCGCCGAGGACCCAACAGCAGGTTCGCAATGACCGCCTCGTCGAAGACCCCACTCCTCGCGACCACCGGAATCTGCCGGACGTTCGGTTCCGGTGCCAACAGCGTCACCGCGCTCGATGACGTCTCGTTCCACGTCGATCCCGGCGAGACCGTGGTGCTGGTCGGTGAGTCCGGAAGTGGGAAGACGACCGCAGCTCGAATCGTGCTCGGCCTCGACCAGCCCGGTGCGGGCACGGTGGAGATCAAGGGGACCGACACCTCCACGTTGTCGCGTCGACGGTGGCGTGACGTCCGCCGGAGCGTCCAGGTCGTCCTCCAAGATCCGTCGTCGCAGCTGAATCGACGGCACAGCGTGCAGCGGATCGTGTCCGGTCCACTGTTGGCCTACGGCATCGGCGACAAGCGGTCGCGACGTGCTCGGGTCATCGAGTTGCTCGGCGCGGTCGGGCTCGAGGAGTCCCATCTCAAACGACGACCGAGCGAGTTGTCGGGTGGCCAGTGCCAGCGGGTCGCGATCGCTCGCGCGCTCGCGCTCGAACCCGACCTCGTGGTGCTCGACGAGTCGGTCTCGGCACTCGACGTGTCGGTGCAGGCCCAGGTGCTGAACCTGCTCAAGGAGCTGCAGGCCAGCCACGATCTGAGCTATCTCCTGATCACCCACGATCTCGCCGTTGCCCGGTACATGGCGCATCGGACCTATGTGATGTTCCAGGGACGAGTCGTGGAGTCGGGCCCGACGGCCGCCGTGCTCTCCGACCCGCAGCACCCCTACACGGTCAACCTGCTCAAGTCGATCGTTCCCGACCAGGCACCCACGGACGCCGATGTGCGCGCGGCCCGACCGGACACCGCGGAGATCGAGCTCGACGACAATGACGGGTGCCGATACCTGGCCCGTTGCGCGGCGTCGGAATCCCCGGAGCTGTGCCGTTCCGAGCGGCCAGCGCTCGCCGGTGCGGACGGCCACCTGGCTGCCTGCCACTTCCCGACCTGGCAGCGCGTGACGATGTCGCAGCCCCACACCGATCCCGACCCCCACATCGACCCCCAGATCGACCCCGAGACGGAGACACCATGACCACCGCCGAAACGCAACAGCCCGCAACCACTGAGTGGAGGCCGCTCGGCGCCCAGATGTCGGCCGGCGTCAGCCGTCGCGACATCACTCCGCCGATCGGGATCCGCACCGCGAACTGGGGTGCGGAGGGTCGCCACGAGGTCTCCACCGGGGTGCACCAGCCGATCACCGCCACGGCGCTCGCACTCGTCGATGCAGCCGGCGATGCCAAGTTCATCGTGAGCGTCGATCTCCTGAACTGGAAGAGCATCGACGACGAGATGTCGATTCGCGGTCCGGCGATCGAAGCGCTCGGCATCGATCCCTCCGCGCTGATGCTGCACCTGGTGCACACCCACGCCGGCCCGTGCACGATGTCGGCGCTCAGTGACACCCCTGGGGGCTCGTACATCCCCGGCTACCTCGAGGAGATCTCGCGCACCGTTCTCCTGGCCTGTCAGGACGCGCTCGCCGGAGCCTCGCCGTGCGATCTGACGTGGGGCACCGGTGCCTACGATC
>JBAWHL010000084.1:0-5767 GCA_049593815.1 Ilumatobacteraceae bacterium
ACGAGCTCCCTGTCAACGCGTCGACCCACGGCTGCCACTGGCCGGCCGCGACGATGGTGCCGGTCGGCGAGAACTGGGCCTCGGGCTACTACGAGGTGACGCTCCTTGTCGACGTCGACGGCACGACTCGACGGGACCACGCATTCTTCATCGTGCGCCCGACTGAGCGATCGACCAATCGCATCCTGTTGCAGCTCGCCACGAACACCTGGCACGCCTACAACGACGTCGGCGGTCCCAACCTGTACCTGGGAGCGACCCAGGCATCGATGCTGCGCCCGATGACCCGAGGGCTCCTCGAGAAACCGCCCGGTGCCGGACGGCGGGTCGTGTCGACGACCGAACCCGACCCCGACATGGCCACCTACAACGGCTACCTGCGCATGAACCGGCTGTCGTTCTGGGTCGGCTTCGCGGGCTGGCCGAACTGGGAGCTTCCCTTCCTCGCGTGGGCCGAACGCGAGGGGTATGGCATCGACGTCGTCAGCAACGCCGACCTCGAGGACCATCCCGAGATCTTCGGTCAGTACGACCTGCTGCTGAGTGTTGGCCACGACGAGTACTGGTCGTCGCCGATGCGCGACACCGTCGAAGGGTTCATCGCCGACGGTGGCAACGTCGCGTTCCTCTCCGGCAACACCGCGTTCTGGCAGGTTCGGCTCGAGGACCGCGTCGACGACGGACCGGCGACCACGATGATCGGCTACAAGGCGCAGTTCAAGAACGACCCGGTCCTCGGAACCGAGCGCCAAGCCGAGCTCACCAGTATCTGGTCCGACCACCTGATCGAACGCCCCGAGAACCACATGACCGGGGTGAGCTTCGCTCGCGGCGGCTATCACCGCATCGGCAAGCGGGTCACGAGCGGCGCCGGGGGCTACACCGTCCACCGTGCCGATCACTGGTTGTTCGACGGCACGGGGCTCGACTACGGCGACGTTCTGGGTGCTGACGCGACCGTCGTCGGCTACGAGTGCGACGGGTGCGACTACACCGTCGTCGACGGGCTCCCGTACCCCACCGGCAGCGATGGCACACCCACCGACTTCTCGATCCTCGCCACCGCTCCCGCGGCGCACTTCACCCGCACCACCTCGATGGCCGGGGTCTCGCCCGACCAGCCCTCCGAACTCGAGTTCATCGCGTCTCGCGTCTTCGGCACCCGCGACGACGCGTCGACCGCGCGCCTCGCCAATGGGCACGCGGTGTTCGGCACCTACACCTCTGCCGGTGGAGGAACCGTCGTGACCTCGGGCAGCACCGAATGGGCGCTCGGCCTCGCGGAGCGCGACCCCCAAGTGGAACAGATCACACGCAACCTGCTCGATCGACTCGGAGGGCCCGTTCTCGGGAGCGACCGCGGCACCACCAGACTCGCCGTGCCCCTCGACACTGGGGTCGTGGCGGGGGTGGAAGGCCGCGTCTCGGGGGTGAGTCACGGGTTTCAGCGGGCAAGAGCGGCGAACCCTGGCCGAAACGAACAGAACCCCTGAGCAGAGAAACTCTGCTCAGGGGTTGGAGGCGACGATGAGAATCGAACTCATGTACACGGCTTTGCAGGCCGTTGCCTAAACCACTCGGCCACGTCGCCAATCAGTTGCCGAGGGTAGCGGCCAATCGCCGGAGCCCCTCGTCAATCGAGACCCTCGGCTCCCAGCCCAGATCATCTCGGGCCGGTCGCGGATCGAACCAGTGGGCCGTTCCCAACTGTTCTGCAAGGAACCTCGTCAACGGCGGATCGTCGGTCCGTCGCAGCAACGGCCACGCCCGTTCGACGATCGAACCCACCGCAGTGCCGACGCGCAGCGACACGTTGCGAGGGGCGAACTCGACGCCCGCTGCCGCACAGATCCCAGCGACGAGTTCACGGATCATCCGCGGTTCGCCATTGGCGACCACGTAGGCACGCCCGGAACACACCGCCTCGGGACCGACCGCATCGAGCCCTGCCACGAGTGCGTCGACGGCATTGTCGATGTAGGTGGTGTCGACGAGCGCTCGACCGCCGCCGACGAGTGCAAGCCGACCGGCGCGAGCTCGCTCGACGATGCGACCGACGAGTTGCGTGTCGCCAGGTCCCCACACGAGGTGTGGGCGAATGGCCACCACACCGAGACGTTCGGACGCGGCGCTGATGGCGTCGATCTCGGCCATCGCCTTCGACTCCGCGTAGAACGCATGCGAACGTCCCAGGACCGGCGGGTCAGCGGCACCTCCGACGATCGGCTCGCCGCCGTGGGCGACCGACGGCGACGACACGTGGACGAGACGTCCGATGTCGAGCCGGCGTGCCGCGTCGATCACATTGGCGGTGCCGTCGACGTTGATCGACCGATACTCCTCCCATCCACCGACCACACCGACCTTGGCCGCAACGTGCACGATCCCGTCACAGCCCGTCGCCGCGGCGGCGACGGCGTCTCGGTCGCGCACATCCGCCAGGTGCTGCGTCACTCGACCACGACCGAGGTCGTCGACGACCGGCGCATCGCTGCGCTGCAGGCACACCACGTCGTCACCGCGCTCGGCCAACGACCGCACGACCCCCGCACCGATCAGACTCGACGCGCCGGTGACGAGCACCCTCATCGGAGTCGGCGGGATCGACGACCGGCGAGCATCGCCGACGCCCAGCGGGCCACTTCGACCCGATCGATCTTGGCGTTGTGACGAATGTCGACGGGCAATTCGCGTGCAGAGAGAACCGACGCGATCGGTGTGTCGACGGCCTGCCTGACCCGGTTGATCGTCACCTGGTCGACCACCCCGTCAGGGCCCTCGGCATCCTCGATCACGACGACGATCTGCTGGCGCCCGACCGGGCCGACACCGACGACGGCGCAACGTCCGAGACCGAGGGTCCGCTCGACGACACGCTCGATCGGAACCGAGGTGACCGGGCCATCGACGGTCTGGATGACGTGTACCACGCGCCCTTCGACCCACAGGCGGCCCTGCATGTCGATGTGGCCGACATCACCCGACCGATGCCAGACGTCGTCGTCCTCAGCCCGTGGGCGCGCCGCCCGCTGCGTTCCCCAGAGTCCGTCGTACCCGTCGGACACCCACGCGGCCCTGACGAGGATCTCACCGGTCTCGCCGACCGCGATCTCGTCCGGAAGCGTGTCGGTGTCGAACCAGAGCGGCACGATCCGCACGTCGGCACCCGCGACCGGGCGGCCGACGCAGACGCCACCGGCTGGGTCGTCGATCTCGGAGCGATCGATCTCGTCGAGGTCGATGTCGGCGACCGGGAGCACCTCGGTCATGCCGTACGGCGTGTGCAGCTCGGCCGACGGCGCCAACACGGCAACCGACCGCAACGTCTCGGCGGGGACGGGAGCACCGGCGGAGAGCACGAGGCGCAGCGCCGCGACACCGGCCAGCGACGGCGCATCGGCGGCGGTCGAGGCAACGTTGGCGAGCGCTGAGGGCGACGCGAACGTCAGGGTCGCCCCGACACGGGCACAGGCATCGTCGAGCATCGTGGCGGTGAGTTCGGATGGCTTGGTGACGTCACATGCCGGCAGCGCGGTCGTGATCCCCAGGGCCGGGCCGTAGAGCGAGAAGGGAGCAAATGCCGCGACCAGTCGATCGGACGAGGTGATCGCGTAGGTCGATTCGAGTGCGTCACGTTGCGCCGTGAGCTGGCCATGGCGGTAGCGAACGCCCTTCGCTGGCCCCGTGGCACCCGAGGTGAACAGGATCGCGGCGAGGTCGCGAGGCGCCGGGCCGACGGGGAGTTCGCCGCGCTCGGCCTCGACCAGATCGGCGACGTCGAGCATGGTGGCCCGCGGTGCCCACCGCATCGAACCAGCAGCGATCAACGCCTTCTTCGGGCCGATGACCCACGCCGGTCCGGTGGATCGCACGGCTCGGCCGAGCGCACGGGTCCCGAGGCCGCGATCGGCGACGACCGCGACGCCGCCGGCGCGCCAGACGCCGTACACCGCAGCCACGAGGTCGACACCGGGCGGCGTCAGCATCGCGACGCGGTCGCCGGGACGAAGCCCACGACGGAGGAGGTCGCTCGCGACGGCGTCGACGCGATCGGCGAGCTGCGTGAACGAGATGGCGTCACCGGTGGCCATGTCGACGAACGCGTCGCCCGCCTGGCTGCGCTGCGCGTCGATGCGTTCCCAGAGACCGCCGCCTGCGGCAGCGGCAGCGGGAGCGGCAGTGCCTGCGGCGGGCGCCGCCGGATCGAGACGACCCTGGAACAGATCGTGCAGCCAGGTCTCGGCCACGCCGGCCACGTCGGCTTCGGCCATCACCAGGTGATTCGCCTTGGCGAACCGATGCAGCGTGGTGTTCGGGAGCCGGTCGGCCAGGTCAGCGGCGAAGTCGTCGTTGAAGACCGGGTCCTTGGCGCCCCACGCCAACAGCACCGGGGCACGAACGCTGCCGAGCCGGTCGGCCACGTCGGCGATTGCGAGTTCGGATGGATGTCCAGCCGAGAGCGGGATGTCAGCGACGAAGTCGGCGATCGCTGCCCGGGCAGGGGCGTGGCGATACGGCGCACGGAACGCCTCGCGGTCGATCTTGGAGATTCGGCGGCCGGACAGGCGCGCGGTGCCTTCGACGAAGATCGGTGTGCCTCGGCACACGAAATCGAGCATGGGCGCCGACGCCGCGAATCTGATGATCCTCGGAGCCGATCGGCCGGCCGGAACCGCGATGCCGGTGTTGCACAGGATCATCCCGGCGATCTGGCGCGGGTCCTGGGCAACCCAGCCCATCGCGATCGCCCCACCCCAGTCGTGAGCGGCGATCACCAACGGGACGTCGCCGGGAAGACCCAGCGCGACGATGATGTCGTCGAGGTCCTTGACGCGGTCGACGTACCGACGCGGCGCCGTGCGCTCGCTGTAGCCCATGCCGAGTTGATCGATGGCGATGACGCGGTACGAGCCGTGCAGTCCGCGCAGGAACGTCGCCCAGGCATACGACCACGTTGGGTTGCCGTGCACGCACAGCACGGTCGGGACGCTGCGTCCCTCGGGAACACCGGTGTCGAGAACGTGCCAACGTCTGCTGCCACCCTCATGGCTGGCGACATCGAGCGTCCGGGACCACTGCGGGTCGATCCCCCAACGCTGCCACGTGGCATCGTCGGGAAGTTCGGGAATCGTGGAAGGCTCCTGCGTCACCAGACGATTTCGGTGAAGCTCGTGTTGAGCCCTGAGCCGATGCCCATGCAGAGGATGCGATCACCGGTCGAGATCTGGTCCGCGACGCTGGCGAGCGTGATCGGGATGGCGGCGGGTCCGACATTGCCGTACTTCGGGAAGGTCAGGGGCGCCTTGTCGGGATCGATGCCCAGACGCTCGGTGATGAGCCGGGTGTGCACCTGGCTGACCTGGTGGACGATGTACCAGTCCATGCCGACTTCCCAGTCGAAGTCGTGGCCGGAGTGCTTCCACGCCGCTTCGGCCAGGTCGAGTCCGGCCACGAGCAGTCCGTGGGTGTCGGTCGTCATCCGGTCGAGATCGCCGACACAGAGTTCGTGGTGATCGGATCCGGCGCGGGCAACGCCCCCGACGAGCTTGTGTGCCTCCGGATGCTCGTCGAGTCGGCACAACACCGCCGCCGCGGCCCCTGACCCGAGGGTCAGCGATGCGAACTCGGCGAAGACGTCAGCGGCCTCGGTGGTCGGCTGCTGCAACCGTGCGATCGTGGTCTCCTGGGTGTACCGGCTGCCTTCGCCGTCGACGATCAGTGCGTAGTCGATGGCGCCGGAGTCGATCGCCGCAGCGGCGATCTGCAT
>JBAWHL010000085.1:0-10456 GCA_049593815.1 Ilumatobacteraceae bacterium
CTGACGACCCGTGTGATCACCGTGTCGCGCTGCGGCCGGCCGGCGGATCCGGCTCGAGCTGCCATCGTTCTGATCCCCGACCGCCGACCCATGGAGACCACCGATGAATGAGATCGCCGCACTGCTCGCGATCGTTGCCGCCGTGTCCTTCGCGCTGGCGGCCACCCTGTGGCAACGCGCCTCGATGTCCGAGGGCGTCGAAGCAGGAGACACGAAGGGGATGCTCGGTCTCGTGACCAACTCGGTCTGGCTGCTCGGCCTCGCCGCCCAGGTGCTCGGCGTGGTCCTCCAGGCCGCGGCGCTCGACCGTGGTCGGGTGGCGATCATCCAACCCCTGCTCGTCACCTCCATCGTCTGGGCGCTGCCGCTCGGCTATTTCCTGACCGACCAGAGGATCACTCGTCGACACATCGCCGGGGCGACGATCATCCTGGTCGGCCTGGCCACCTTCGGTGGCGTCGGCGACCCCGCCGGCGGAGTCAACGACGCTGCGTGGTCCGATTGGCTGGCAGTGATCGTGGTGGCCATCGCTGCCTGTGTCGGCCTCCTGACGGTCGGTGCACGAAGCGAGGCCAACGCCAAGGCGGCATTGTTCGGCGCCGCTGCCGGCGTGTTGTACGGCGTGTCGGCCACACTGATGAAGCCGGTGATGGAATCGTGGAACAACGACGGCATCGCCGTATTCGCCGACTGGGAGCTCTGGTTCATGGCCGCCAGCGGGCTCATCGGCTTCTACCTGCAGCAGGTGTCGCTGGCCACCGGTGAACTCGTGACCTCGGTCGCGACCGTGTCGGTCGTCAACCCGGTCGTGAGCGTCACCCTCGGTGCGATCGTTCTCCAGGAACGACTCGACTCCGATCCGTTCTGGCACTGGGGCGTGGCGGTCGGCGCGCTCGCACTGACCCTGTTCGGGGCCGTGGTGATCGCTGCCGAATCGACCGCCGAGCCGGAGGCGGTTCCGACCGGGGCGACCTGAGCTGAACCGTCCGCTCCCGGGTCGTCCCCGACACCGGTGAGCGCCGGTGTCGGCCCGAGTCGATGCGTCGGGTCGGCGGGCCGTCGGGTACAACGTCGCGATGGCCGAACTTCCGAACTGTCCGATCTGCACGATGCCGGAGCCGCTCCTGGCCGACGACGGTTACGAGTGCGCCACGTGCGGTCACGAATGGCTCGGCGAGCCGACCGATGAGCTGGCGGACATTCGCGATGCCAACGGCAACCTGCTCGCCAACGGCGACACCGTGACGGTCATCAAGGACCTCAAGACCGACGGCAAGTCCGGTGGCGTGAAGTCGGGGACGAAGATCAAGTCGATCCGTCTGGTCTCCGGCGACCACGAGATCGACGCCAAGGTCGATGGACGGGCATTGCTCATCAAGGCCGAGTTCGTCAAGAAGGCCGAGTAGCCGGCGCTCGTCGGTCAGCCGGTCGATCGTGTGGTGGCCCGCGAGCGTTCGACGATCGCCTCACCGGGCGGACCCCACGACCAGACGTACTCGAGGGTGCCTTCGCCGACCACGAGGTCGATCTGCAACTCGAACCCGTCGACACCCAGACCGTTGGAGAACGTCGACGCGCCGACCAGGGAGAGCTTCGCCATCCCGCTGAGCTCGGCGCACAGGACGTGCAGGCACGGCTCGCCCGACCACATGTCGAATGCCAGCACCGTGTGTTCGGTGTGCAACACCGTGCCGTCCGGCGCGGTGGCCGTGTAGGTGATCTCTGCACCCATGCCGTCCAGCAGCGAGCTGACGTCGACGACCGCCGAGAACGGGCCGCTCTCGACACCGTCTCCCTCGCCCTCGTAGTGTCCGGCAGCACCGGCGATGCGATCGATGATCGTCTCCATCCCCACACCGTAGAACCGCAACGGGTGGTCGCAGGAGCGCGCCTGCCACCTACGCTGTCTGTCGTGACCGACCGCGTCGAAGAGATGGCCGTCAATGTCGAGGTGTTGCCGAGCGACTGGCGGGAGCAAGTGCTCTCGTTGGCCGAGGAGCGCGATGCCGTCATCCTGGCGCACAACTACCAGGTCCCCGAGATCCAGGACATCGCCCACTACGTCGGCGACTCGCTCGGGCTCTCGCGGGTCGCCGCTGAGGTCGAGGCTTCCACCATCGTGTTCTGTGGGGTGCACTTCATGGCCGAATCGGCCAAGATCCTCGCCTACGACAAGACCGTGCTGATCCCCGACGCTGCGGCAGGGTGCAGCCTGGCCGAGACGATCAACGCCGACCAGCTGCGGGCGTGGAAGGCCGAGCATCCCGGCGCCGTCGTCGTGAGCTACGTGAACACGACCGCTGCGGTCAAGGCCGAGACCGACATCTGCTGCACGTCGTCGAACGCTGTCGAGGTCGTCGAGTCGATCCCTCGCGACACCGACGTGCTCTTCTGTCCCGACCAGTTCCTCGGCGCGCACGTCCAGCGCATCACCGGCCGCGACAACATGCACATCTGGATGGGCGAGTGCCACGTCCACGCCGGGATCAACGGTGCCGACCTCCGCGAGCAGGTGGCTGCGGAGCCCGACGCCGAACTGTTCGTGCATCCCGAGTGCGGATGCGCCACGAGCGCGCTCTACCTCGTCTCGTCCGGTGTCGTCCCCGAGACCCGCACACGCATCCTGTCGACCGGTGGCATGGTCGATGCCGCCCGCGACACCACGGCGGCCAAGGTGCTCGTCGCCACGGAGACCGGGATGATCCACCAGCTCGAGAAGGTCAATTCGACGACCGACTTCGTCCCGGTGAACCGGGCCGCCGTGTGCAAGTACATGAAGATGATCACGCCGGCGAAGCTCCTGCGCTCACTGCGCGAGGGCACCGACGAGGTGACCGTTCCGCTCGACATCGCCGACCGCGCCCGCCGGTCGGTCGAGCGGATGATCGCCATCGGCACGCCGTCGGCGACGGCCGAGTGACCGAGTGAGCCTCCCGAGGCGACTGGCGGCTCCCGCCGCCACGTGGGAACGCGACGTCGACGTCGTCGTCCTGGGTTCCGGTGCAGCTGGGCTGTCGGCCGCGCTCGCGGTTCGTCCGGTTCGCAGTGTCCTCGTCGTCACCAAGGACGTCCTCTCCGCGGGGTCGACACAGTGGGCCCAAGGCGGCCTCGCTGGTGTCCTCCACCCGAGTGACACGATCGGCGACCACGTTCGCGACACACTCGCTGCCGGGGCCGGATTGTGCGACGAAGAGGTCGTTCGCGAACTGGTCACCGAAGCACCGAAGTCGATTCGCTACCTGATGCGACTGGGCGCGGCGTTCGACCCCGAACAGGGCGGCACCGACATCGCGCTGACACGGGAAGGCGGCCACAGCCACAACCGCATCGTGCACTCGGGTGGCGACCGCTCGGGGGCCGAGGTGCAGCGGACGCTCGACGAATCCGCGATCGGCGCCGGCGTGGATGTCCTCGGGCATGCGTTCGGACTCGACCTGATCATGGGCACCAACGTCGACGGCGAGCGCCAGGTCGCCGGCGTGCGCATCGGCAAGACCGACGAGAACGGCATCCTCGTGTCGGTCGGCGTCGTCACGGCGCGCGCCGTCGTGCTCGCGTCGGGCGGCTACGGCCAGGTGTTCGCATCGACGTCGAACCCTCCCGCGGTGACCGGTGACGGCGTCGCGATGGCACTGCGCGCCGGCCTGCCCGTGACCGACGTCGAGTTCGTGCAGTTCCACCCCACCGTCATGTGGCGTGGGCCCGATGCGCGAGGCCAGCAGGCACTCGTGTCCGAGGCCGTCCGCGGAGAGGGAGCGATCCTGTTCGACGCGGCGGGCGAGCGCGTGATGGCTGGAGTCCATCCGCTCGAGGACCTTGCACCGCGCGACGTCGTCGCCGCGGCGATCAGTCGTCGGATGGCCGAGGCGCCGGGTGGCGTCGACGACCACGTGTACCTCGACGCGACCCACATGGGGGAACACTTCCACGAGCGCTTCCCTTCGATCACGGAGGCCTGCCGTGAGATCGGGCTCGACCCGGCGATCGACCGCATCCCGGTCGCTCCGGCGGCCCACTACGCCTGTGGCGGCATCCGTGCGGGACTCGACGGTGTCACCGCCCTGCGCGGTCTCTACGCGGTCGGCGAGGTGTCCTCGACCGGTGTCCACGGCGCCAACAGATTGGCCTCGAACAGCCTGACCGAGTCGATCGTGTCGGGGACCCGGGTCGGTCGTGATCTGGCCTGGGAACTGCCGGGTCGGGTCCGTGTCGACGTCGACAGCGACCATCCGCTCGACCACCCGCTGCTCGATCCGGTCCGACTGCGCGAGGTCCGCGCCGTGATGTCCCGTCACGTCGGCGTCGTGCGCGACGCGCTGTCGCTGGCGTCGGCCGCCGGGGCGCTGGGCTCGATCGCCCGCGACATGCGCTCCGCCCGACGCGACGATGTCGACTCGTCCGGGGAGGGGCCTGCGGTCGTCGAGCCGTCGCGGAGGTCCTGGGAGAGCACGAACATCATCACCGTGGCGTCCGCCGTCGTGTCCGCTGCAGCTGCGCGGTTGGAGAGCCGCGGGTGTCACCGACGGTCGGACTTCCCCGAGTCCTCCGACGACTGGCTGGCACACCTCGACGTCACACTCGACGCCGTCGGCGCGGTGTCGGTCGGCGCGCCTCGTCCACTGCACTGACGTCCTACGATCGCATCGTGCCCTCAACCACGACCGTGCCGACCTGCTCCGATTGCGGCTTCGACGCAGCCCGGTGGAGTGACGACGACGTCGAGCGGACGCTCTTCCATGCGGAGGGGCTGCTCGAGTACACGCTGGCAGCGGCCCCAGACGACGTTCGTCAGCAGTATCTCCCGCGCGCTGCCTCACACCAGACCGATGCCCTGGCCGACGTGCACGATGTGATGCACGACCTCGCCGCCGCAGCACGCTCCCGAGCGGCGGTCGAGCCCTTCGAGCCGATGGTCGGAACGATCGAGTCACTCCAGGCAGCGACCGGGGTGCCGAAGGGGCCCGTGCCCGACGCCGTGGTCGACGGGGGCGGCATCGTCGGTGACGTGCAGACGAACCGCCGCAACCACGGCCGACCGTGGCAGGCGCTGTGCCTCTACAGCGCTGACGTGATCGACGCGCTCCGCTCCGAGGGGCACCCGATCACCCCAGGCGGTGCCGGCGAGAACCTCACGATCCGCGGACTCGACTGGTCCCGGATGCGCGGCGGCCTGACGATCGACATCGGTGACGTCCGAGCGTTCACGAGCAGCCCGGCAGCGCCCTGTCACAAGATCGGCGACAACTTCATCGACCGCGAGTGGAATCGGATCGGACACGAGGGCCGCCCCGGCTGGAGTCGCTGGTATGCGTCGGTCCTCTCGGGCGGCACCATCCGTCCGGGCGATCTGGTGCGCGTCACCGCGTGAGCGCCGTGCGCGTGAGCAGCGTACGTGTGTGTTGAGTGCCCGTCGGCACTCGGTCGCCCGCTGGGCCGGGTCCTACACTCGCCGCCATGTTCGTCTTCCATCCGTTGTCGGCCGCGACTCGCCAGGCACTGATCGACGGTGGTCTCGACCCTGACGCCGTCTCGGC
Source organism: Ilumatobacteraceae bacterium (assembly GCA_049593815.1). GTDB lineage: Bacteria > Actinomycetota > Acidimicrobiia > Acidimicrobiales > Ilumatobacteraceae > Sva-07. The sequence continues at coordinate 5,535 of JBAWHL010000085.1, forward strand.
GATCGTGCGCCTCGCCGTCTCGGAGGATCTGATGGGTGGGATCGACGTCACCTCGACCGCCACGATCCCGGTGGAGCATCGCAGCACGGCGACCTTCGGAGCGCGAGCGCCCGGTGTCATCGCTGGGCTGTCCGTCGCCGCCGCGGTCATCGACACCGTCTGCGGCGACGCGGCGAGCGAGTTCGAGGTGCTCGTCACCGACGGTTCATCGGTGACTGCCGACACCGAGATCGCCATCGTCACCGCTCCGACCCGGCTGCTGCTCACCGCCGAACGCACGGCACTCAACCTGCTCTGTCATCTCTCCGGGGTTGCGTCGGTGACCCGCCGCTGGGCGGACGCCCTCGAGGGAACGTCGGCTGTGGTGCGCGACACCCGCAAGACGACGCCGGGTTTGCGAGCACTCGAGAAGTACGCGGTGCGCTGCGGAGGGGGAGCGAACCATCGGATGGGGCTCTCGGACATGGCGCTCGTCAAGGACAACCACATCGTCGCTGCCGGCGGGATCACCGCGGCCTACGAGCGGGTGCGGGCGCTGGAGGCGACGATTCCCGTCGAGATCGAGGTCGACACGCTCGACGGGCTCCGGGAGGCGATCCTCGCCGGTGCCGACGAGGTGCTGATCGACAACTTCACGACCGAGCTGATGATCGAGGCGGTGGCGGTGCGCGACGAGATGAACGCATCGGTCCGGCTCGAGGCGAGCGGTGGGCTGACCTTGGAGACCGCGCGTGCGGTCGCGCGAACCGGGGTCGACCTGATCGCCGTTGGGGAGCTCACGCACTCGGCGCGCGTGCTCGACATCGGTCTCGATCTTCAGCCGGCCTGAGCCGTGCGCGTCGACTCGGTGTCGTCGCGCCCGGGCACAGCCGGCGTCCGGGTCAGTCCGGCTCGCCGTAGACGGCGAACAGGTCGACCACGATGACGGCGTCGGTCGCGGCGGGAAGTCCGCCGGTCGGGTTGCCCTCGGGGCCGAAGCCGAAGTCCGGGTACTGCGGCGGGAACGTGATCGCTCGGCGTCCACCGACCTTCATGCCGTCGAGGCCTTCGACGAGGACGGGGAACGCGTCGTCGGTCACGACGAACGGAACGAAGTCGCCCTCCCAGCTGCTCTCGAGCACGACACCGTTGTCGCCGCGGAAGAGCACGTAGCGCAGCAGCGCGGTCTGGCCCGGCTGGAGCTCGGCTCCGTCGCCTTCGCGGAGGTCGACCGTGGTGAGTTCGGTGGCGCCCTCGGAGGGGTCGACTCCGGTCTCGGTGGGCTGGTCGTCGAGGTCGACGGGCGGCAGGATGGCGCGGACGTCGATGACGAAGGTCAGTGCTTCGTTCGCGCCGATCAGGTCGCTGCGGGCCTCCTCGCCGTACGCAAGGTCGCTCGGGATGTCGAGCTGGATGCGTGCGCCGGCCTGGACGTCGACGAGGCCATCGTCCCAGCCCTGGATCACCGAGCCGGTGCCGAGCACGACCGGGAAGGGTTCGCCGCGGTCGTAGCTGTTGTCGAACTCGATGCCGTCGGTCGAGCGCACGCCGACATAGTCGACGAGCACGGTGTCGCCCGGCTCGGACTCGGGTCCGGAGCCGGGTTCGAGCACGGTGACGACGAGTTCGGTCGGGATCTCGTCGGGGATCTCGACGGTCGGCTTGTTCGATTCGCCCGCATCGGCATCGGTGCTGTCGGGCGCGGTGCTGTCGTCGCTGGGCTCGACCGAGTCGACCGTCGTGGCGTCGACGGCGTCAGTGGTGTCGCTCGAGTCGGAGGCGTCGCCGTCGCTGCCGCACGCGGCGAGCAACAGGGCGGCGGTGAACAGTACGGGGAGGGTCCGGCGCATTGCGTGGACGCTACTTGCGAACCCCTGCGCCCCAACGGCAACCCCTCGCACTCTTACCAACCCCCCACCCACAGCTCCCAGAGATCCCACCCCGCCCCCACCCCCCCCGAACCAGCCAGAAATTCTGAGCGGGCGTTGCGCCCAGCGCAACGGTGGCTCAGAAATTCGGTGTGTCGGCGGGGTCGCGGGTGGCGAGCCAGGCGGCTTCGGCGCGGCCGAGATCGGTGGAGGGGCCACTGTCGACGAACGGCCACAGCTCCGAGGCGATGCGTCGATAGTTGCCCGAGGCGCCGAGGTCACCGAGCAGCGCGTACAGGCCGAGGTTGATGCGCTGGATGAAGACGAAGGCTCGCGGGACCGTGGCGTACTGGCTGATCGGGCTCGTCCGATCGAACGTGTGCCGCACGATCGAGCTGGCGTACTCGCGGGTCCAGGTCATCTCCCGGTCGGTCTTGACCGTGTCGTAGAAATGGGAGAAGTACTCGCCGACGGCTGCGGTCGAGACCGGGGCATCGGTGCGCAGCATGCCGGCGGCCTCGACGATGCGACGGAACTCCTCGTGATCGTGGTCGACCGCGGCCGAACGCACCATCGACCCGAAGGTCTGCATCTCCTCGGGAGTGAAGTGCTTCACCAACCCGAAATCGAGGAACGTGACGGTGCCATCGTCGTGGAAGAGGTAGTTGCCGGGGTGGGGGTCACCGTTGAACGCTCCCATCCGGTAGAGGCTGCGAAACACGAACCGGAAGATGATCTCGCCTGCCCGGTCTCGGTCGGCTTGGCTGCACTGCAGGAGCTCGGCCCAGCCGAACCCGTCGGCCAGCTCGGTCGTCAGCACCGTCTTCGTCGACAGCGAGTGGACGACCTCGGGCACGCGGATGAACGGGTGATCACGGTAGTAGTCGGCGAACTGCTGCTGATTGCGCGCCTCGAGTTCGTAGTCGACCTCCTCGGCGACGCGCAGCTTGATCTCATCGACCATCTCGCTGGGGTCGAGACCGCCGAACCCCTGCTTGAGGATCACCCCGAACAGGTCGGCGTTGCGCAGGTCGGCAACGATCGCCTCACCGACGCCCGGATACTGGATCTTCACGGCGACCGCTCGCTCCGCACCCGTGTCGGGATCACGGATGAGCGCTCGGTGGACCTGGCCGATCGAGGCGGCCGCGATCGGATCGGGGTCGAACTCGACGAACACGTCGTCGACGCGTCGTCCGAGCTCGCGTTCGAGCGTCTCGACGGCGAGGTCGATCGACATCGGCGGAGCGTCGGACTGCAGCTGGGCCAGGGCGAGGCGCAACGGTTCGGGAAGGCCGTCGTCGAGATAGCTGGCCATCTGGCCGAGCTTCATCAGCGCTCCCTTCATGTTGCCGAGCTCCTCGGCGATCTGTTCCGACGATCGCAGCTCCCGCTCGCGATCGAGTTGTTCGCGACGTTCTGCGGACGCGAACGACTTGCGGGCCGCTGTCGTCGCATAGGTGGCGCCGACCTTCGCTCCGAGTCGAGCGAGCTGCCGATTGCGTCCACTGCGTGAGGATCGCATGGCGTGCGCACCGGTCGTCGAGCGCCCGCGACGTGTGGCGATGACACCGGCACCGATCGCCACGGACACGGTCGCCAGCGCGGCCCAGCCGAGGTGTCGCGTCGTCGGCCCGCTCATCAGTGCTGCCCTCGGACGGACTCGATCGCGCGAATCAACGTCGGGACGAACCGATCGGCGTTCGCCACGACGGCATCGTGTGCGCCATCGACGCGGAACGCGCTCGCACCGGGAACCGTCTCGAACACCTTCACTTGGCGTCGCAGCGGCACCACCTGGTCGCGCATCGTCAACACCGACGCGGTCGGCACGTCGACCTCGGGGAGCCAATCGCTCGACGAGAAGCGGCCGAGCGCCTTGCCGGCTTCGATCACGGTGCGCCACTCGTGCGTCGCCGTCTCGCGCAGCGCCCAGCTCTCCCACTGGGCCGTCTTGCGCTGCAGATAGAGCTGTTCGATCAGCCACGTCTTGGTCTGCTCCGGCGTCACTCGAGCGACGGCAGCGAGGCCGGTGAGCCCGACGAGCCCGAGACGCTTCTCTCGCCCACCTGCGAAGTAGGGCGCGGTGGCGCACAACACGAGGCCCGACACCCGGTCGGGATGGCGGCGCCACACGAGCTGCGCGATGGGGCCGCCCATCGAGTAGCCGATCGGGATGAACTCGTCGACGCCGAGCGCGGACGCGACGTCGACGGCGTCGTCGGCGCAGTCCTCGAGCCGAAACGGCTTCTTCGACCGGATCCCAGTGCCATGCCCACGATGGTCGAACGCGATGACGCGGTACCGCTCGCCGAGCGCCTGGTAACAACGAAACCAGTTCAGGTCGGCCGTTGCCGTCCAGCCGTGGAGCAGGACCACGACCGGCGCGCCGGGCGGACCGCCGAAGTCGCGGACGAGGATCGTCCCGCGACCGTCGAGTTCCACGAACCGGCCCGGTGGGAGCACCGGTGCGAGCAGCGCGGGTGGAGCGCCCGAGACGTCAGGCGGGGTCGACACGCAACACTGTCACGGTGAGCGACCCGTTCGGGGCGTCATAGGTCAGCGTCGCACCTGCCTCGGCACCGTCGAGCACCTGGCCGAGCGGAGAGGAGGCGCTGATCACGTCGGCACCTTCGACCTGCTCCTCCATGTTGCCGATCAGGTAGCGCTCGGCGTCGGCCTCGCTGTCGCCCTCGTAGACCACCGTGTAGATCATCGTGTCGGCCACGATCTCGGCGTTCTCCAGCATGTGTTCGAGCTGGCGGATGCGACCTTCCATGTGGCCCTGTTCGTCCTTGGCCGCGTGGTAACCGGCGTTCTCCTTGAGGTCGCCCTCCTCGCGTGCTCGCTCGATCTTGTTCGCGACCTCGATACGGCCGCGGGTCGTCAGATCATCGAACTCGGCCTGGAGGCGATCGAAAGTCGACTGGGACAATTGCACTGCTGACATGACTGACGCAGGATACCCGCGACGCTGAACTCGGAAGCGGCGCTGCGCGCCGGACGGCCCTAGGCTCGCCGCCCATGACGCACAGAATCGCAGTGATCGGTGGAGACGGAATCGGGCCGGAAGTG
>JBAWHL010000086.1:0-8235 GCA_049593815.1 Ilumatobacteraceae bacterium
CCGTCGGTCCAGCCCACTCGACGACCATTCCTCCCGACGACCAGTCCCGCTCCCCGTCTGCTCATCGACCTCTCCCCCGCCGAGCTCCCCGAGACCCTGTCGGGACCGTCGGAATCACGTCCGGATCACACCGGAACCGGGGATTCGCCGAGGCGCGGGAAGAGCGCCAACGGACCGTTCGACCCCGGACGCGCAAACGTCCCGCCGACGCCGGCAGTGCCAGCGACGACGGGACGTCGAACGTGCGACTACTCGGAGACGAAGGTCTCCGTGAAGTAGGTCATGGCACCTGGTGTGCCGTTGCCGAGGTCGCCGCTCGGCATGGTCCAGTTGTTGAGACCATGGATCTCCTCGTCAGCGGCGAGCAACGTGGCGGTGCCACCGGAGTACCACAGCACCCCCTGCTCGTTGATCCGCACCATGATCTTCGAGTACAGGTCGCGGCGAGTCTCGAAGTCGTCGGTCTGGATCGCTTCGAGTGCCCAGCCGAGAGCCTCCTCGTCGTACCAGTTCGGGAAGTTCGACACCGACACGGCGGGATCCGTGAGGAACGGGTTGATCGCCGCGCTCGGGTCTGCCTCGGTACCCCAACGCCAGCAGTGCGCCTGGTGGTCGTCACTGATCGCATTGTTGATGTGGGTCGCCTGGTCGTACTGGGTGAGCTGGACGTTCACCAGCTCGCTCCCCGACCAGACCTGCTCGAGCACCTGCATGGCTGCGATGAGCGTCGGGTCGGGCGGACACGACAGCTCGACGTCGATCTTCTCGCCCGGCGCCTTGCCGTCGGAACGATCAGGGTCGTCGATGTACTCCTGCAACAGTGCGGTTCCGGCGTCGTAGTCGAAGGTCGGGTACACATCGGCAGCCGCCTGCGTCCACCATGGGCTGTCCTGGGAGAACCACTGCGACACCGGCAAGGAGATGCCGGTTCCACCGAGTGCCTCGATGACACGCTCCTGGTCGTTGAGATGGTTGAGCCCCAGGCGGACACGAACGTCATCGAACGGCGCCACAGCGGTGTTGAACATGCCGCCGCCGGTGCCGTTGCCTTGGAACTCGTACATCGCGATGCCGGATTCGGCCCGCGCGTCACGGATGGTTCCCTGACGCCTGGTCTCCATCACATTGACGGTGCCCGAGAGCAGCGCGTCGAGACGAGTGCCTTCGTCGGGAATCGGACGGAACGAGATCTCGTCGAGGTACGGCAGCTGATCGCCGTTCTCCGCGGTCCGCCAGTAGTTCTCGTTGCGGACGACGATGGTCTCGTTGTCGATGTCACGACTGTCCATCATGAATGGGCCCGTCCCGACCGGCGACGTGCTGAAGCCCGTCGGGTCGGCTGCAGCCGCAGCTGGCTCGAACACGTAGCCCAGGGCAACTGAGTTCAGCTGTGCGGGGAACGCAGAGTTCGACGCATCCAAGGTGTACTCCACGGTGAGGTCGTCGGTGGCTTCCACCCCGACCAGGCCCGCCGTGGCGATGGAACCCGACGAGATCGCACCCGTCTGCTGGATCGCGAACATGTCGACGATCGTCTGGGCCGTCAAGGGCACCCCGTTCTGGAACACGACGTCGGGTCGCAACGTCATCGTCCAGACCGTGAAGTCCTCGTTCGCCTCGATCGATTCGGCGAGGTACCCCTCGTACTCACCATCCGCATTCTGCTGGACGAGAACGTCGTAGACCGTTCTCGCGATGTTGACGCACGGCTCGGCGCACCCGTCCTCCCACGGACGGAACCCGTTCGCCTCGGCTTCGAGGCCGACAGCGATCGAACCGCCGTAGACCGCGGTTTCGGTCTCGGCGACGACCGACGTGTCGATCTCGCCCTCGGCCTTGGTCGGCGTGGTCTCCTCCGTCTCGCCAGAGTCGCCCGAGTCGCCGGTGTCACCGGTGTCGTCTGGTGCGGCTTCCGTGTTGGTCGTGGCATCGTCCGAGGAGCTGTCGTCGCTCCCACATGACGAAGCCACCACGGCAAGCACCAGTGGAATCGCGAGTGCTGTGAGTACTCGTCGCTGTCTCATGTATCCCCCCAATTTCAAGTTGTTTCGCCGGTGACCGATCTGTTCGGCCACATCAGCGGTTGTCCCCAGAAGCAGTCCAGCACACATGACATCGGTCACACGACATGGAGGGGCGATTGCTCGCGAGCGGACTGCGTCAGGCGCGGCGGTCGGAGACCAGCCAGGACGCTCCCGCGCTCAACGCCGCCGCCCCGATCACGGCGGGCCACGCGCCGACCTTCTTGGCCGCGGGGTGCGACGCTCCGAACCCGCCCATGTAGACCGCGGTCAGTGCCGCCGCGCCGACCGGTCCGCTCGTGCGCAACCACTGGCGGTTGGCAGCGATTCCGGCAACAGCGAGGACCGCTCCCCCCAGGGGACGGATCCCCGTTTCACGGGCGACGAGATAGCCGCCGAGCAGGCCGGCAGCAACGATGGGAGCAGTGGGGTACGTCATGGCCCCGACCATACGGAGCCCGGCGCACGTTGCGCGAGCGGGCACCGCTCGCGTCGCACTCGCCGCCCGTCGAGCGGCGTCTCGACACACATGATCGAGTCCAGACGGTGGAGTCGAATCCGACCGCACAGAGCGACATCGGCGTCAACAAATCCTCAAGTGACCGTCGTCTCACTCCGATGGATTGGTGCGGCGTTGCAGAGCAACGAGCGGACGACATGGCGTTGGGCCATTCGTATCTCTGAGAAAAGGACCGAATCATGGACACCATCACCCCCGAGTACGAAATCATCGAAGTCGAGACCCCCGGCCGTCGCCGGAAGATCACCAAGTTCGCCCTGGCCGGCGTCGCCGTCCTCGGTGTCGGCGCCGCCCTCACCAGCGCCGCATGGTCGGACAACGTCACCTTCTTCGGTGATGCCAGCACCGGCACCCTGGACCTCAAGGGTCAGGACATCAACGGCGACTGGGTCGACGCCGACTCCGGCGAGGTGACGATCGCCCTGCCGTCGGACGCCTTCGACGAGATCGGTCCGAACATCTCGGACACCTATCGCATCCGCGTGTTCAACGACGGCTCGCTCCCGATCGCGCTCACCACCGGCGTGGCTCAGAGCGAGACCGGTGCTCTCTTCGGTGGACTCAAGCCCGCGACGATCACCGTCGGCGACTGGAACCGCGCCACGATCAATCCTCAGCAGCAGGCTTGGGCCGACGTGACCGTGACCGGTGGCGACTGGAACGGAAGCGAGTACCAGGGTGCGGTCGGCACGCTGGAGATCGACGTCCAGGGCCAGACGATCGACGACTGACCTGCTGCCCCACTCGGGCACTCGATGAGCGAGCCCGAGTGGTTGCCGGCATCAGCGGCGGCCACTCGGGCTCCTCGCATTTTCCGTCCGTCCCCACATCGAGAGCACGTTCTCATGCGCATCATTCGATTCCTCGGCAACATCGCACTCGTCGTCGGAGCCCTGCTGGGTGTGATCGCGGGTGCGGTCTGGGGAGCGGGCCAGCTCGGCGTCGTCCAACCGCTGATCGTCATCTCGGGGTCGATGGAGCCCGGCATCATGACCGGCGACCTGATCATCGACCGCTGGGTCCCCACCGACGAGGTCGCGGTCGGCGACGTGTTGTCGTTGGACAGCGAACTGACCGGCAAGCTGGTGACGCACCGCGTGATCGAGACCACACCCCAGGGGGACACCTGGGAGATCCGCATGCAGGGTGACAACAACGACGAGGCGGACCTCGAGCCGTACATCGTTGGAGACAAGGTGCTCACACCATTCATCAGGATCCCGAAGGGTGGAACCGTCGTCTCGAAGATCATGGACCCCGCCGTCGCCATGCCCGTTCTCCTCGCTCTCGTGGCGCTGCTCGGTGTGTCGTTGCTCGACGAGCAGCCGCGCACGGCCATGCGACGCGTCGTTCGGCGTGTCCGACGCGACCCACTCGTGGATGAGCTCGACGATGAACTCGCAGCCGTCGGCATCGACGTCGCTCACCTCCAGGAGATGAACGACCTCGACTTGAAGCTCTTCGCGCTCGGCATCGACGTCGGCGACCTCGTCGAGGAGCCGTCCGACGACCTCGCCGTCGCCGCGTCGGTCAGCCACAACGACCGCGGCGCTCCCGACGGATTGTGGGACTTCGCGATGCCGGAAACCGACGGTGTCGGCCTCGTCACGATGCCCGCCGATGACCAATCCAGCTTCGTCGGGGGCCTCGACCCAGGCCTCGATGACCGACGCACCCCGAGCCTGTCGGGATAGTCGGAGCCGACGATGAGCCGCGCCACCACACGAGCCACTGCCGCACTGTTGTGCGGGGTGGTTCTCGTCGCGCTCGGGCTCGCGTTCGTCGGGCTCCCCGACGCCGAGGCTCCGGCCGAGTCGCTGAGTGTCCGACTCGACTTCGACACCTTCTCGCCGGGCGTCACCCAGACCCGGACGTCAGACGTGGTGATTCCGGTCGCGTCCCGAGTCACCGACGCGTCGATCGAACAGTCCGCCGACAGCGCGATGTCGCTCGACACCGTCCTGACGATCTGCAGCGTGACCGGATGTGAGCCATTGGTACCCGGCCTCGAGGTCGCGACCGGGCCACACACGCTGACGGTCGAAGCGACCCTCGCGGACAGCACGCAGACTGACACCGCTCCCGGCGCGGTCGGCAGCTTCACCGGACAGATCCGAATCGTCGAGACGCACCAGTCGGCCGGCGTCGACACCTCCCTGCTCGTCGGGATCAGCGCGATCGGTCTGGCCGCGATTGCGATCGGCGCGTTCATCGTGAGTCCTCGTCGGAGGGCCACGACATGAGCCGGTTCCTCTCCACCATGCGGCATCGGGGTCGCACGATCGCCACGTTGCTCGTGATGGCCGGCCTCCTTGCGACGGCCGCCGGCATCCAGGCAACCGCGGCGTCGTGGACCGACACGATCCACTTCAGCGCACAAGTGAACGCAGCAACCACGACCACGACGACACTCCCCCCGACCACCACCACGACCACCACCACTCTGCCGCCGACGACCACGACCACGCTCCCTCCGACCACCACGACCACCACCACAACGACGACCACCACGACGACCACGACGACGACGACCACCACGACGACGACCACCACGACGACGACCACCACGACCCTGCCGCCGACCACGACCACGCTGCCTCCGCCGCCACCAGCCGCATCCGGCGGCATCTCGGCAGCGAACCCGAACACCGTGATCAGCGCCATCGACTGGAACTTGTCGACGGCCCGTCAGGCGTGCACGGTCGTCAACGTGCAGGGCATCGACTCGACGCCACGCCACTGGGCGCTGCGGATCGACCTCACCACATCGCCGTGGAACGGCACGTCCGCGAACCAGATCAACCTCAACGGCACCGGCACCTTGGTCGTCGAGAGCCCCACGAGTGTGCTCATCACGGGACGCACCCACGGCGGACGTTGGGATCCGAGGACGAACAACACCCCGATCACCGACACTCAGACCGCACTCATCACCGTGTGCGACTACAACGGACCGGTTCCGCCACCCGCCAACCCGAGCTGGTACACGATCTCCACCGCCGAGGGCACGTGGACCGACACGCAGGCGTGCATCGTCGTCACTGCGACCACCACGCTCACCAACCTGACGGCCAACCCGTTCTTCTACGGGTGGACCACCGTGGTCGACCTCACCGCTGCCAAGGCCCGCATCACCGGAGCTGGCAAGACACTGAACTACGTCGGATGGTCGCCGTATGCGAACGGCGAGACCGATTTCTTCGCCTCACCGTCGACGTACAACCCGCCGCTGGACGACTACACCATCAGGAGCGGCTTCAACCTGGCGCTGCGGGCACAGGGCGGCGGTCACGACTCCGCGTCGTTCACCGTCTGTGTCCACGGCTACTGATCCCTCGACGGCTGTTGGCCCACCAACCGCATGGTGGGGCGGGTGGGGCTCGAACCCACGACCCACGGATTATGAGTCCGCTGCTCTAACCGACTGAGCTACCGCCCCGCGTCCGCACGCATGCGAAGCGGCCCCAACATACGACAAAGGGCCTCCGATCTCTCGGAGGCCCTTCGCAGTTGCTCCGGGAGCAGGGCTCGAACCTGCGACAAGAGCATTAACAGTGCCCTGCTCTGCCAACTGAGCTATCCCGGATTGCGAACCGCAACGATATCGCCTCGATCATGGCCATCACACGTCGATGTGTGGTTACGCACGAATACAAGACGGTTGCGCAGCCGAAGATGTGTTTGCTCGTCCGCCGGGATGGATCCGGCACGGCGCGATACGGCGACCGAAACTGCGTCACGGAGATGTCGACGACACCGCTCCAGAATTCGGTGGCCGTGTCGAGGTCCAGTCCCTCGTGCAGGTACAGCTTCGCTCGAAGGCGCGACTCGTCGATCTCGAACGTTCGTCGGAGCCACGTCACGAAGATCCGCAGCAGGCGCGGGTTGGTGTTCGCCATCGACACCGTGCTGTCGGTCTTGCTCCCTTCCCCTGCGTAGAGGCCCAGCCCGAACATCAGGAACTCTCGTTCCGACAGGTCACCGATCAGATCCTCGGCTTCGACGCGACAGCGTTCGATCTCAGCGAGCTTCTTCAGATGGAGCGGGTGCGGGCGGTGCGATCCGTGCCCGCGGTTGCGTGGCTTCGGCACGAAGTCCACGTCCCGCACCCAGACCGACACCGATCCCTTCGAGACGCCGAGTTCTTCGGCGATCTCCTGCAGGGTCCACGACTGGGCCCGCAACTCACGCGCCCGTGCCCGCTCGACGAACTTTCCCGCGTTGCCCATGCCCCCATGGTGATGGACCGGTGTCGCAGAGTTCCGTGGGGCCTCGCGCCGGCCCTCAGGTGGTCGTGGCGAGCACCGGCAGCGTGGGCGACTCGGCCCCCACACCTGGCTCTTCGGTGACGTTGATGCTCTCACCGGTCGTGACCACGCCGTCGATCAGTTCCTCGACGTTGCCGTCGGCATCGGGTCGGAAGAATCCGGACGGGGTCATGTGACCGTCGATGTCGACCCACAGTTGGTAGACCTCTTGGTCGCTCAGGACAGGGATACCGCTACCGGACACGACCATCGCGTTGTGCGAATCGGAGTAGGTCACCGTCAGCGTTCCAGGCAGTGGGCCGGCCAGGGTGTGTGAATCGGCGTCGTCCGCTTCGAGGATCGCGGCGAACTGGTCCGGCGCAGACGCATCGTCATTCGTGATCAGCAGTGCCCCACCAGCAACGACCACGACGACCGCCGCTGCCGCGGCGAGCAGAGGGCCCCAGCGACGTCGACGAGTCCGTTCTGCGTCGAGCGACACGGGAGGGGCGAACGTCGGCTCAGTCGTATCCAGCGGCGCGTCAACCTGTTCCTGCGGAGTGGCGGCGATCGCTGCGAGCACACCGGCGCGCAAGCTCGGCGGGGGCTCCTCCGCATGCAGTCGCTGCAGTGCGGCAGCACTCGCCAGGGCCTCGTCGAGCTCGCTCGCCAGCTCAGGGTCGGCCGCAGCGGCAGCACTCAACTCGGCCTCGTCCGCCGGCGTCAGTTCGCCGAGGGTCGCCAGTGCAATCAGTTCATCGATCCGGTCAGGAGTCATTGCTCCCCTCCCAGTCTTCCACTCAGCTTCTTCAGACCCCCACGGACACGACTCTTCACGGTCCCCAACGGCAGGTCCAACCGCTCGGCGATCACCGCATGACTGTCGCCGTTGATGAAGGCCATCTCGATCACCTCACGCTGGTCGTCGGGCAGCTCGGCCAATGCACGGCTGACCCGCTCCGCCTCGAGCGATGCCACGGTGATGTCGTCTGGTTGTGCGACGTCCTCCGCACGGGCACCGCCCGCTCGCTCGATGCGATCGCGCTGCGACTGTTCGCGTCGGACGCGGTCGACTGCACGCCGACGGGCCATCGTCACGGCCCAGGTCGCCACGCTCGCCCGTTCGGAATCGAACCGCTGCGCGGTGCGCCACAGCTCGACGAACACCTCCTGGGTGACCTCCTCGGACATCGCTGGGTCACGGAGGACACGCTTGACGGTGCCGTACACGGCCGCAGCGAGAGCGTCATACAACGCAGCGAACGCGGCGTCGTCACCGCGCTGGACGCTGGACATCAGCGACACGAGATCGGGGCTTTGCGTGACGATGGGCTCATGATGCCAGGGATGTACCCGTTTCGGCGCGATCGACGCATTCACGTCGAGGGTGATCGCGAGCGCCGAAGTCATGTCAATGGTTCGCTCCTCACCCGCGTTTGGATCGCTC
>JBAWHL010000087.1:0-9882 GCA_049593815.1 Ilumatobacteraceae bacterium
CTGCCGACATCACCAGCTTGGCGACTTTGGGGGCCACCGTCGGGAAGCGTCGACCGACGCGGCACACCGCGCCGAAAGCGAGGTTCTCGGCAATCCACTTGTCGCGGATGTACCCGAGCTTGGGCTGCGGACGTGCCGCTTCCTCGGTGCGCGAGTTGCGCTTGACCTGGCATCGACGTGCACCGGGCATCCAGAAGAACTCGACGTGATCGGTCGAGCGCATGATCCCTCCGAAGTCGGCGAGGACATCGGTGAGCGGTTCGACCGTTTCGACCGCTCGGAGGTTGAACGCGGGGACGCAGCGGATCGTCACTTCGGTCACGATGCCCAGCGCACCGATGCCGACGCGTGCCACGCGGAGCAGTTCGGGGTCGTTGTGTTCGTCGGTTCGGCGCACGCTGCCGTCGCCGGTGACGATCTCCATGCCGACGATCGTCGTGGCGAGATTGCCGAGCCCAGCGCCCGTCCCGTGGGTCGCCGTGCCCATGGCACCAGCGATCGATTGCTTGTTGATGTCGCCGAGGTTGGGCATCGCCAGGCCTCGTTCGGCCAACCGCTCGTTGAGGTCGTAGAGCCGGATGCCGGCCTGCACCGTCACGTCGTTGCCGTCGACCGACAGCACCTTGTTCATCGCGTCGAGCGACAACAGGTGACCGTCGGTCATCGCCGTGTCGGTGAAGCTGTGGGTTCCGGCGATGACCTTGACCCGCTCGCCCGCTGCAGCCGCAGCACGCACGATCGCGGCGACCTCGTCGGTGAACCGGGGTTCATGGACCGCGGTCGGCACACACTGCTGGTTGCCGGCCCAATTCTTCGTCGGTACTCCCATGGGTCCGCACGATACGCCGCTTCCCGCGGTCGCACCGTTTCAGCTGCTCAGTGGGGTCGGCGGAGCAGATCGACGACCTGAGCCAGTTCGTCATCCGTCGTCGTGTAGTGCACCGACAGCCGCAACAGCGTCGGCAGGCTGCGACGCTCCACGTCCCAACGTGACGAGCCCGCCATGGTGGTCGTCGAGTTGACCCCGTGGCGGGAGAGCCTGATCCGGAGGTCGTCGGCATCGACTCCGTCCATCGACATCGTCACGATGCCGCACCGGACGATGCCTTCGTCGTGCACGGTGCAACCGATGTCGGTCAGCATCGAGCGCAGCTGCGCGGCGCGCTGTTCGACGGTCGTCTCGATGCGATCCGTGCCCAACGACAGCGCCTCGTCGACGGCCGCTCCCAGACCCAGCCACCCGGCGACGCTGTGCTCCCAGTACTCGAACCGTCGCGCGTCGCCTGCGAGTTCGAACCTGTCCGCCGCGACGAGGTCAGCGCCGTGATGATCGGGCTGCGATGGCGACAACCGATCGAGCAACTCGCTGCGCACGTAGAGGAACCCGGTCCCGCGGGGACCGCGGAGGTACTTGCGACCGGTGGCCGACAACATGTCGCACCCGATCTCGTCGACGTCGATGTCGCGCTGTCCGATGGATTGACATGCATCGAGCAGGAACGGCACGCCCGCGGCACGGGTGACTCGACCGATGTCCACGGCCGGATTGACCAGGCCACCGTTCGTCGGTGTGTGGGTCAACGAGACGAGTGCGACGTCGCCGCGATCCACACGATCGGCGACGGCATCGACGTCGACGGCGCCGCTCGCATCGTTGCCCACGCGATCGATGACGACGCCACGCGTCTCGGCCGCGTGGAGGAAGGCGACGATGTTCGCTCCGTACTCGTGGTCGTGGACGACGATCCGTTGTCCGGGTTCCATCGGGACCGACCAGAACGCGGCGTTCCAGGCGGCGGTTGCGTGTTCGGTCCTCGCGATCTCGTTCGGTGCCGCCCCGATCAACCGGGCGATCGAGCCGTACACGGCGTCGCGACGTCCGGCAGCAGCCGCAGCAGCTTCGTACCCGCCGATGCGAGCCTCCTCGTGGAGATGCCCGACCTGGGCGTCGAGCACCGACTGTGGCGGGAGTGACGAACCGGCGTGATTGAGATGGACGACACCACCACTCTCGCAGCCAGGCGTGCGGTCCCTGGCCGCGGTGACTTCCGCATCGGTGAGCGCGGTCGCCACCGTGCTCACTCGACCGCGTCCAACAGTGCGTTCTCGACCACTTCGGTGAGCGCTGGGTGGATGTAGAAGACCTGGCGGGCGACGTCCTCGGCGCGCTGATCGAACTGCATCGCCTGCACGAGCGGCTGCAGCAGCGACGACGCCTGGGGACCGATGATGTGGGCACCGAGGAGCAGGCCGCTGTCGTCGTCGACGAGGACCTTGGCGAATCCGGTCTCGTCGGCCATCGCCCAGCCGTACGCGGTACCGGCGTAGTCGCGGCGCCCGACACGGAAGGACCTTCCCGCGGCGGTGGCCTCCTGCTCGGTGAGCCCGACGGTCGCGACCTGGGGATTGGAGAAGACGGCGCTCGGTACCGCCTTGTAGCTCTGATGGCGGATCTCGTCGGGATGAGCGATGTTCCAGAACGCGATGGCCGCCTCCGCGTTGGCGAGATGCTTGAGCTGGTAGCTGTTGGCGATGTCGCCGATGGCCCAGATGCCGGCGACGTTCGTCGCCATGGTGTCGTCGACCACGATCGTGCCGTGCTGATGGCACTGGAGTCCCGCCGTGTCCACGTCGAGCATGTCGCTGTTGGGCTCGCGACCGGTGGCGACGAGAAGTTCGTCGACGGTGACGGTGCCCGCTGCGGTCGTGATCACGATGCCGTCATCGGTGCGCTCGACTCGGGTCGGCACATGACCCAGGCGGAGATCGACGCGCCCGGCGAACATCTCGGTGAACCGCGCGGCGATGTCGTGGTCGAAGCCGCGCAGGAGCGTGTCGGACCGGTTGAACATGGTGACCTGGGAGCCGAGGCCGGAGAACACATGGCCCATCTCCACAGCGATGAAGCCCCCGCCGATGATGCCGAGACGCTTCGGCATCTCGGGAAGCCGCATGATCGAGTCCGAGGTGTGGAATCCGGTCTCGACGAGCCCGGCGATCGGTGGGATCACCGGTCGCGCTCCAGCAGCGATGAGGATCTTCGGTGCCGTGATGCGGCGACCCTCGACCGACAACGTGTGCGTGTCGACGAATGACGCCGTGCCTTCGATCAGTGTGACGTTCGGAGTGCCGGTGGCGCGGTACTCGCGACCCCCCTCGGCGATCGGATCGATGCGCCCGAACACCCGCTCTCTGATCGCGGACCAGTCCGCACCGTTGAACTGGGTGTCGATTCCCAACTTCGCCGACGACTGTGCCGACACCGCGACGTCTGCTGGATAGACGAACATCTTCGAGGGAATGCAGCCTCGGTTGAGACACGTGCCGCCGAACACGTCGCGTTCCACGAGCGCGATCTTCCAGTCGTCGAGGAACGATGGGATCGAGTTGCCGGAGCCCGAGCCCACGATGATCAGGTCGAAGGTCTCGGTCGGGTGCGATTCGGGTTCATTCACGAAGACAGACAACCCCCGATCCCTCCCATTCCTTCCCCGCCCGTCCGACGGAGTGTTCACGGGACCCGCGGTGTCACGATCTGTTCATCCGTCCGGGTTGGGGATGGGTGGATGGTTCGGGCAGGGTGGGGGCGTGCCGGAACGACGAACGGGTGACGGGTTCATGCGATGCAGTGACGGACACGTCCGTTGGGGCGTGTTCGGAGCAGCCGGTGTCGTCTTCGTCGTGCGCGGCACGCACGGCAATCCGCTGGTCATGCTGCAGAAGCGATCGGCGATGGCGCACGAGGGCGGAAACTGGTCGTGTGCCGGCGGCGCGCTCGATGAAGGCGAGACCGCATACGAAGGTGCGCTGCGCGAAGCATCCGAGGAGGTCGGGGTGCCGTCTGGAACTCCCCGCCTGCTGGGCGAGTACGTGTTCGAACCCGCAACCGACTGGAAGTACACGACCGTGGTCGTCGAAGTCGACGAGCCCTTCGGTGCCTCGCTGAACTTCGAGACCGATGCCGTCGAGTGGTTCTCGCTCGACGATGTCGAGCAGCTGCCATTGCACTTCGGCTTCGCGAGCGCCTGGCCCCACCTCCGCGCCATCATCGAACAACAGCGCTGACATCACGTCCGGGGTCACCCCCCACACGTGAGTACAAACCTGATCGGGTGAGCGGGGTCGTGGTCGTAGCCTGCTGGCATGGCGACGCAGACGGTGAACGGCACGTGCCACCACGACTGTCCGGATTCGTGCGGATGGACGGTGACCGTCGACGACGGCGTGGCCGTGAAGCTCCGTGGCAACCCCGAGCACCCGTATTCCGCGGGTGAACTGTGTCCGAAGGTCAACCGGTTCGTCGACCGTGTCTACGACCCGAACCGGCTCCTGTACCCACTGCGCCGTGTCGGTCCGAAGGGATCGGGCGAGTTCGAACGAGTCTCGTGGGACGATGCCCTCACCGAGATCGGCACCCGACTGCGTGCGATCATCGACGAACACGGGGCCGAATCGGTCCTGCCGTTCTCCGATGCCGGCAACCAGAGCCTGTTGTCGATGATGGGCCTCAGCGGACGCTTCTTCGGCCACATGGGCGCCTCGAACCTCGTCCGTGCCATCTGCGGCCCCACCGTCGGGGCGGGCATGCGAATGACCAACGGCTCGGGGCGCGCGATGGACGCCCTCGAGATCGAGCACTCCCAGCTGATCGTGCTCTGGGCAACCAACACCAAACTCACGAATCGGCACCTGTGGCCCACGATCGAGACCGCACGGTCGCGCGGTGCCCGCGTCGTCGTCATCGATCCGATCCGCACGCTGACCGCCGATGCCATCGACCCTGACCGTGGCGACCAGTTCATCCAGCCGCTGCCAGGCACCGACATCGCGCTGATGCTGGCGATGATGCACGTCATCATCCGTGACGGTCTCACCAACGACCGGTGGATCGCCGACCACACCTCCGGCTACGACGAACTCAAGACGGCGGTTGCCGACTGGACCCCGGAGCGAGCCGCGGCGGTCACCGGCGTCGACGCCGCCGTGATCGAACAGTTCGCCACCGACTACGCCACCACCCGACCAGCCGCGATCCGCACCCTGATCGGAGCGGAGCACCACGAGAACGGGGCGATGTTCCATCGCACACTCGCCTGCCTGCCCGCGCTCACCGGCGCCTGGGCCGAGCGTGGTGGCGGCATCGCGAAGAGTGTGGGGTCGTACTCCGACGCACTCGTCGATCTGCCGGCCTACATGCGGCCCGATCTCGAGGTGGCCGGCGGTCGTCACGTCGCGCGCACGCTCAACATGAGTCGCCTCGGTGAGAGCCTCACCACGCCACATGCGGGCCAGGCCGACGGTCCCGGTGTCCACGCGTTCATCGTCTGGAACTGCAACCCGCTGGTGATCGTGCCCAACGCCGAAGTGGTGCGCCGAGGGCTCGAACGTGACGACCTGTTCACCGTGGTGCACGAGCAGTTCCTCACCGACACCGCGAAGTACGCCGACATCGTGCTGCCGGCCACGACCCAGGTCGAGTCGACCGATGTGGTCCTGCCGTGGGGTCACCTCTGGTTGGGGTGGAACGAAGCTGCCATCGAGCCGGTCGGCGAGTCGTGCTCGAACACCGAGTTCTTCCGTCGCCTCGCCGGCGCCATGGGGTACGCCGAACCGTCGTTGTACGACGACGACGACACACTGCTGCGCGCCGGATTGCCGTCCGTCGACCTCGACGAGCTCCGTCGTGTGGGATGGATGCGAGTCCCGTATCCCGACGACGGCCGACCGTTCGGCGACGGCGATTTCGACACACCTTCGGGTCGGGTCGAATTCGTATCGGAGCAACTGGCACGCATGGGGCAACCACGCGTGCCGGTGTACGTGCCGCCTCGTGAAGGCCCGGGTGGCGACCCCGATCTTCTCGCGCGGTACCCGCTGCAGTTGATGACGCCGAAGCACCACACCCGCTTCCTCAACTCGGCCTACGCCCAGCTGCCGAAGCACGGCCCCGCTGAGGGTGGCCCGTTCGTCGAGCTCGACGCCGTCGACGCCGCGGCGCGCGGCCTCCGCGACGGTGCGACAGCCAGGGTCTGGAACGATCGCGCCTCGGTCGAGGTCCCGGTCAAGATCACCGAGCGTCTGCGTCCAGGGCTGGCATCGATCCCGTTCGGCTGGTGGATGCAACACCACCCCGACGGCAAGGTCGCCAACAGTCTCACCAACGACACGCTCACCGACTGGGGTGGCGGCGTGGCGTACAGCGACACCCTGGTCCAGATCGAGGCGGCGACCAACGAGGTCTGACCCGTGATGTGACGGTGATCGGTAACCTGCGGCCATGGCCGGTGACCTGATCTACGCATTCAGGGTCATGCGGCTGCCGTTGCTCGACGCGGGCGGCGCGCCCATTGGACGCATCGAGGACATCGTCGCCATTCCCGGCCGCGCCGGGAAGCACCGCGAGCCGGCGATCCCACCGCGGATCGTCGGGTTCGTCGCCAAGAGCCAGCAGCGTCGAATCTTCGTCAACGCCAACCGCATCGCCGAACTCAACAGCGACGGGGCTCGGCTTCGCAGTTGGGACGTCGACCTCAACCCGTTCAAACCGCGGGTGGGTGAGGTCCTCATCGGCGACGAACTCATCGATCGCCACATCGGCGACGAGACGGTCAGCGACATCGCGATCCGCCGCGAGGAGGACACCCGTTCCCCGTACTGGGTGATCGACAAGGTCCGCCTCGCCCGCAAGAGCACCTTGCGCCGCCGACCGAGCTACCGGCTGGTCGACTTCGACGAGGTCCCCGCCCTGTTCGACGCGCCGACCGAGATGCAGGCCGAAGCCGCTCGGCTCCGCGACTTCCACCCGGCCGAGGTCGCCGCCGTCGTGCGCGCCCTGCCCATCGACCAACGACGCCAACTCGCCGAAGCGATGGACGACGAGCGCCTGGCCGACGTGCTCGAGGAGCTCCCGGAAGAGGAACAGGTCCGCATCGTCGAGCAACTGGACCGCGATCGACTCGTCGGCGTGTTCGACGAGATGGAGTACGACGACCTCGCCGACCTCCTCGGCGAGATGGCACCCGCCGACCAGGAACGCATGCTCGGGGTGATGGACAACGACGACGCCGACGTCGTGCGTCGACTGCTGTCGTACGAAGAGGGCACCGCTGGCGGTCTGATGACACCCGAGGTCATCATTCTCGGACCCGACGCCACCGTCGCCGAGGCCCTCGCCCAGATCCGGGATCCCGACTGGGTCGTCAGCATCGCGGTGCAGGTGTTCATCACCCAGGCGCCGTACAAGGCGCCCACCGGCAAGCTGATGGGTGTGGTCCATGTCCAGCGTCTGCTGCGCGAGCCACCACACATGGAGCTCGGACGGCTCACCGCCGACGACCCCACCGTCGCCCCCGATGCCAGCGACCGCGAAGTCGCCGAGATGCTCGCCAGCTACGACCTGCTCGCCGTCTCGGTCGTCGACGAAGCCGGGCGGTTGCTCGGTGCGGTCACCGTCGACGACGTGATCGACCGCATGCTGGGCGACGGGTGGCGCAACCGCCAACGTCGGCGACGCGACGGAGCGAGCGCGTCGTGAAGCGTCGCGAGGACCTCACCACGCCTCGTGCCGCTGGCCGCGTGGGTGTGCAGTACGACTCCGACACCTTCGGTGCGTTCAGCGAGTCGATCGCCAACTTCCTGGGCACCGCACGCTTCCTCGTCTGGCAGACCATCGTCATCACCGCGTGGATCCTGTTGAACACGCTCATGCCGGAACGGCTCCAGTTCGACCCGTGGAACCGCGGCCTCGTTCTCCTGACGCTGGTGCTCTCGATCCAGGCGTCGTACGCTGCGCCGTTGATCCTGCTCGCTCAGAGTCGTCAGGAACGTCGTGACCGGGTGACGGCGAAGAACGACCGGGAGGTCGCCGAACGGACACAGGCCGACACCGAGTTCCTCGCTCGCGAGATCGCCAGCGTTCGGTTGTCGATGTCGGACATGGTGACCGGTGAGGCCTTCGACGACCGGCTCGAGCGATTGACCGATGTCGTCGAACGGCTCGCGAGCCAGGTCGAGATCCTGGCAGCGCGCGACGCTACGGATTCGCCCTGACCCGGCGGGTCGAGGGCACCCCGGTGAACTCCTGGAGCCGGACGCCGAGTCGCTCGATCGTGGAGAGCATCCCCACGGTGTCGAGTTGTTCGTCGCCGGCGATGACCACACCTGTCGGCAGGCGGCCGTGGGCCAACTCGACCGCGAACGCTCCAGCGGTCGCCGCCGTCGTCGTGCCGACGAGTTCGGCGACTCCGACGATGACCGTCCGCCGGGCACCGTGTTCGGCATTGCCACGAACTTCGACGCGAACCGCGCCCACGCCGCCTTCGCGGTGCGGTGGGCTGAGCATCGGGAGCCACGCCGTGAAGCGGTCTCGTCGATTCGCGGAGACTCGCCCACTGATGCGCTGCACCATCGGGAAGACGCGGTTGAGCAACATCGGCGTCGGCACGCGAGCGCGATAGCAGTCGTACGCTCCGACCGGCTCCGGGAACCAACAGAGTTCGCGCCCCGACCCGGCGGGTCGCTGGATCCATGAACCATCGTGGTATCCGACGGCACGTCCGCTGAGTGCCTGGTGGTGTTGGCGAGCACAACTCGGTCCTGCCGTCCCGTGCACCGCGACGTGGATCTCGTCGCACGCGGCGAGCCCCGAAGCGAGAAAACGTGCCAGCAACCCCGTGAGTCCGGGTGAGGTCCCACCGCCGACCACGAGCGTTGCGTCGGCGGCGAGCGCCTCGTCCTCGAGGTCAAGCAACGAGCGCACATCGTCGAGGTCGTCACTCACCGACACCACGTGGATGCCGCGTCGAAGGAACTCGAGAGCCGTGGGGGCATGTGGAGCGCCGTGCGTCAGGATCGCGATGTCGACGTCGGGCACCTCGGCGCCAGCACGCGTGTCGTGTTCGACGATCGTGGCCGATGGCAAGACCACGGGCAGCCGGGCGATGACCCGGCCTCCGACGACACCACCACCGATGAGCGCGATGCTCGTCATCAACGATCCGGGAGGTCGAGCGGCCGCCAGCCACCGTGCTGTGGCGGTGTTCCACCGCTTCCCCTGACTCGCAGCACCCCGGTGACGAACCCCATCACGAACAATGCCGAGAGTGCACGCCGGAGCAGTTTCATACCGTCGGTCAGGGTACTCCCGCCGACGGGCGAGTTCGGATCGTCTGCTAGGAACAGCGTGCACACACACGCACAGTCGACTCACCATCGCACGAGGACCAACACCACGATGACGGATTCCGCCATTCCCACGACGATCACGCAGATGGAGCAAGCGCCGCCGTACGAAGATCCGATCTCGAAGCAGGACTACCAGCGACGACTCGAAGCGTTGCAGGTCGAACTCCTCAAGGCGCAGGCGCACGTGAAGGCATCGGGCGAACGCATCGTGATTCTCTTCGAGGGTCGCGATGCAGCGGGCAAGGGCGGATCGATCAAGCGCTTCACCGAACATCTCAACCCTCGTGGCGGACGCACCGTTGCACTGTCCAAGCCGACCGATGCGGAACGATCGCAGTGGTACTTCCAGCGCTACGTCGCGCATCTGCCCTCGGGTGGCGAGATCGTGCTCTTCGACCGGTCCTGGTACAACCGCGCCGGCGTCGAGCGCGTGATGGACTTCTGCACCCCTCGTGAGCACGCCGAGTTCCTTCGCCAGGTCCCCGACTTCGAGGCAGGGCTGGTGAACAGCGGCATCCGTCTGTTCAAGATGTGGTTCACGGTGTCACAGGAAGAACAACGCGAGCGGTTCCACGACCGACGGAAGGATCCCCTGCGTCGATGGAAGCTGTCACCGATCGACGAGGCGAGCATCACCAAGTTCGACGACTACACCAGGGCCCGCAACGAGATGTTGTTGTCGACCGACACCACGCTCGC
>JBAWHL010000088.1:0-2614 GCA_049593815.1 Ilumatobacteraceae bacterium
GGAACACGTAGCACGGGTCGATCTCGAACCAGCGCACGTCGGCGTTGGTGCCGGTGCGGGGCATGACCCCGAGCCGGGCGCCCGCGTCACGGTTGAACTTGAACGGCAGCCCGGTCGCGAGCTCGCCGAGGTCGAAGCAGACCGGCAGGTCCATGAAGACGACATGGTGCTCGGTGACGTTGAAGTCGTGCATCATCACGATGTTCGGGACCTCGATCCCCTCCGACTGCACCAGCTCGCCGTCGGGACTGACGCGCAGGTACTTGAGGAACGGCTGCTCGTAGTTGAGGTAGCTGAAGGCGATCAGCTCACCGGTGATCGGACAGACCTTGGGATGCGCCGTCATCGCCGTGGTGAGTGCACCGCCGTAGTTCTGGACGCCGATCGTCTCGAGATCCGTGTCGACCCTCCATGGCCAGTGGCCCTCCTCGAGACACAGCAGTTCGTTGTTGTGCGCGACGACGTGCGTGTTGCCCGTGCCACGAGTCAGGTCGCCCATGCCCGACATCGGATCGTCCAGCGGGTCGGTGAGGTTCGGTGTGCGAACGAAGCGGTTGCGGTACCACTCGGCGCGGCCGTTGGCGAGACGAACGCCGTGGAGCATGCCATCGCCGAAGAACCAGTGCTTGGACGTCCCGCTGGCCGGGTTGGGTCCGGTGCGGACGTAGGTGCCGACCAGTTCCGGCGGGATCGTGCCGTCGACGCGCAGTTCGGTCGCGTCGATCTCGTCCAGCACCGGCGCCCAGTTGTCTCGGAGGTGCCAGGGCAGGTCGGACGTCGGAGTGGGCATCAGCGACTCGGTGGTCATGTGACGAACGTAACACAAATTTACTTGGAGTAACATCTCACCGTGGCCCGTTGTCCGACCCCCTCGACATGGACCGTGCACGCCCGATGAAGCACCCTGTCCACGGCCCGAATCGCCGCAAGCCGGGGCGACCCAAGGGCGGCCAACTCCTGGCCGACCGCGACCAGCTGCTGGCCGCGGCCATCCGCCTCATCGCGGCGCGTGGGCCCGAGGTCACCATGGAGGAGATCGCGGCCGAAGCAACGGTGAGCAAGCCGATTCTCTATCGGACGATCGGCGACCGCGCCGCGCTCGTCTCCGCGCTGTCGGAGTGGATGGTCGACCGCATCACCGCGGAGATCAGTTCCGCACTCCACGGGCAGACCGAGCCACGAGCACAGTTCGAGGCCGCCGTCCGCGGATACTTCGCTGCGGTCGACACCGACCGACAGTTGTTCCTCTTCGTCAATGCGGGCGGGCAGCAGACCGACGAACTCCGGCGGCTGATCGACCGCTCGGCGCAGTTGATGATCGGGCTCTTCACGGCCTCCCCCGATCTCACCGATGACGCGACCGCAGCACGGACCTGGGCCTACTCGATCCTCGGCGCGTTCCAGATCGTCACCGTGATGTGGCTCGATGACCAGTACTGCGACATCGAGACGCTGGCCGCGGACCTGACCCGCCTGCTCTGGCCCGGGATCGAACGCCTGGGCAGCGAGGGTCAGCCGACCGGGGTGTAGTGCGCGATGCCGTCGTCGAAGGTTCGCACCAGCTCGCCGAGTTCGCGGAGGTGCTCGAGGTGGGCGTAGGTCTCGCTCTCGGCCATCTCGCCCCATGACCGCTCGCGGAACAGCACGCGCATGAAGTCGTTGACGGTGCCGTTCGGCAGGTCGGGCTGCGCGTCACGGATGATGTCGAGGCGCTCCTCGTGGTGCTCGATGATGTGTTCTGCTCGGCCACCCAGATCGGCGAACGGGTGCCCATGAGCGGGGAGGGCGATCGAGACGTCGGTGATCTCGGCCATGCGTTGCAGCGAGTTGAAGAACTGGGCCAACGGGTCACCATCCGGGGTCAGGCCGCTGATGTGCGGCGTGATCGACGGGAGCACGTGATCGCCCGTCAACACCACCCCGAACTCCGGGTCGTACAGACACAGATGGTCGTAGGTGTGGCCCGGCGTGTGCATCGCCACCCACTCTCGGCGGGCCAGCTTGATGGTCTGGCCGTCGACGAGTGGCTGTGACGGCCGCGGTGTCTCGAACCCCGCGGTTGCCGAGCCGGCCGAACCGCGGATCTTCTTCAGGAATTCCGGTGACGGCCCGGCTCGACGCCCGCCCCAGGGCGACGGCTTGGAGAAGTACCGCTCCATCGCCGCGTCGCGATCATCGGCCGAATTGACGTCGAGCACCGACGAGTCCTCCTCGTCGTCCATGTCGGACGTGTCGAAGATGGTCCGGAAGCTCTCATGGGCGACGATGTCGGCGTCCGCCTCGTGCCGGAGCCGCATCGCCCCGCCGAAGTGGTCTGGGTGGGAGTGCGTGACCACCACGGTGTGGACATCGCCAACGGCGTACCCCGCGCGACCCAGTCGGTCGACGAGATGCGTCCACGACTCCTCGCCGGGAAGCCCGGGGTCGACGACGGCGATTCCCCGCTCGTCCTCCAGCACGTAGCAGTTCACGTGCCCGAGTCCCGGCATCGTGATCGGCAGCTGTGTACGCAGGATGCCCGGAGCGACCTCGGTGATCTCCGTCGTGGCGTCCTCCTGCTCCTGCTTCGGCGGGCGCGGAGCGGCTGGTTCGCCCTCGGCGCCCGCTGGGGTGC
>JBAWHL010000089.1:0-1816 GCA_049593815.1 Ilumatobacteraceae bacterium
GAGTTGGTGACGCCCCGAAACGTGAGATCGCCCGTCGCCGACGCCGTGATCGTGTCGTCACCGGTGGGGACCGAACCGAAGTCGATGGGCTCGGTCAGCGTGAAGGACGCGTTCGGGAACTCGCTCGCGTTCATGATGCGCCCGTGGAACTGGCCATCGCGCCGTCCGTCGTCGCTCGAGATGGTGTCGATCGGCACGACGACCTCGATCGCGGTGGCCGTGGTTCCGTCGATGCTCAACACGGCGTCGATCTCGTTGCTGCGCCCCACCGCGGTCGTGTTGACGCCGGCGAGCACCTCCTCGACTCGGTAGCCGAACTCGGACGCGTCGGTGGCGACCCAGTCGCCGTCGAAGCCGTCAGCGGCAGCATCCGCAGCGGTGCCCGTGTCCGCCGACGTGGCCTCGGGTGCCGTCTCGCCCGACGAGACGTCCGGCTCGGTGTCGACGACCAGCGCACTGCCCAGGTCGTTCTCGTCGAGGGCATCGGGCGAATCGTTCAGAACGTTCGCGTAGAAGAAGATCGCGCCGTAGAGCAACGCAACGAGCCCCAACACTGCGATGACGATCCACTTGATGAATCGGGTCCAGGACGCCGGAGTATCCGCCTGCTGAGTGTCGGTCATGGCGGCCATCCTGACAGAACCGCGTTGTCGCGGCCCGTCGGCCGTCGCTGCGACGTCAGAGAATCTGGGAGAGGAAGAGCTTGGTGCGCTCCTCGCGGGGACTCTCGAAGAAGTGTTCGGGCGTGCCGACCTCGACGATCTGGCCGTCGGCCATGAACACGACACGGTCAGCGACCTCGCGGGCGAAGCCCATCTCGTGGGTCACGCAGATCATGGTCATGCCGGAGCGGGCCAGATCCTTCATCGTGTCGAGCACTTCGTTGATCATCTCGGGGTCGAGCGCGGAGGTCGGCTCGTCGAAGAGCATCACCTTCGGCTTCATCGCCAGCGCCCTGGCGATGGCGACTCGCTGCTGCTGACCGCCGGACAACTGACCCGGGTACTTGCTGGCCTGCTCCGGGATCTTCACCATCTCGAGCAGTTCCATGCCGAGCGCCTCGGCCTTGGCCTTGGGCATGCGTCGGACCTTGCGCGGGGCCAGCGTGATGTTGTCGATCACGCTGAGATGGGGGAACAGATTGAAACCCTGGAACACCATGCCGGTCTCGCGACGGATCTCCTGGATGTTGCGGATGTCGTTGGAGAGCTCGGTGCCGTCGACGACGATCCGTCCGGCGTCGTGCTCTTCGAGACGGTTGATGCAACGGATGAGCGTCGACTTGCCCGATCCCGACGGCCCGATCACGACGACCACCTCTTGGGCGGCGACATTGAGATTGATGTCGGTCAGGGCCTGGAAGTCACCGAAGAACTTGTCGACGTGCTCCAGCTCGATCATCACGTCGGCCGAACCTGTCATTTCGGTGGCGTCGTTGAACACTGCGTGATCGGTCATCGGACTCCTTCACCCTTCTGTCCGTCGGTCTGTCCGTCGGTCTGCCGTTCGGTCAGCGATCTGGTCGCCGTCTGGCTGTTCATCTGACGCCCACTCCGAGTCGTTTCTCGAGCCGCTGGCTCTCACGGCTCATCGTGTAGGAGACGATCCAGAACAGGAGTGCAGCGAAGGTCAGGGTCTCCGCGAGCAGGCCCTGCCCACGGAACTGCTCCTGCGCCGGAATCGTGCCGGCGACGTTGAGCAGTTCGAACAAGCCCATGGCGATGCCCGCGAGGCTCGTGTCCTTGAAGAGGCTGATCAGCTGACCGATCTGAGCCGGGATCACGTTGCGCAGCGCCTGCGGCAACACGATGTAGCC